>NZ_JAAPBF010000210.1 GCF_022695985.1 Streptomyces sp. NP-1717
AGGAGCACACTGTGGGGATGACGACAGCCGGGGCGGCGCGCGGGCAGATCTCCGTGGAGGAGTGGTGGGAGCAGTTCCACCGGCGGGGCCCCTACGCCCTGCTGGCGCTCTCCACCGTGATCTCCGCCCTCAGTATGAACGCCTTCGGCATGACCCGCGCCGAGCGGTACACGGCCGGGGCGCTGGTCGTCGCCGCCGTCGCGCTCCAGCTGTGCTGGGGCCGGATCGAGCGCGGCCTGCCGGTGCGCGGGCGCGAGCCGTCGGCCGCCGGGCTCGTCTACTACTGCGTACGGACCGTCATCGCCTTCGTACTCACCTGGCTCAACCCGCTCTTCGCGATCTACGCCGTCCTCGGCTACTTCGACAGCGGCCATCTGCTGCCCCGGCGCGCCGTCCGGGCCGGACTCCTCGTATACGCCGTCATCATGTCGGGCTCCCAGTCCGGCGGCCTGCCACCGGACGGCATCCTCCAGTGGGCCCTCTTCGCCGGGCTCCTCCTGCTCAACGGCTCCCTCACCCTCGTCTTCGCCCATCTCGGCCGCCGGGAGTCCGAGGTCGCCGCCGAGCGGTCCGCGACCATCACCGCGCTCGAACAGGCCAACGCCCGCCTCGAACAGGCCCTGGAGGAGAACGCGGGTCTGCACGCCCAGCTCCTCGTCCAGGCCCGTGAGGCGGGCGTCGCCGACGAGCGCCGCAGGCTCGCCGCCGAGATCCACGACACCATCGCCCAGGGGCTGACCGGCATCATCGCCCAGCTCCAGGTGGTGTCCGCCGCCTCCGATCCCGAGCTGGCCCGCGAGCATCTGACGCGGGCCGCCGACCTTGCCCGCCACAGCCTCGGCGAGGCGCGCCGCTCGGTGCGCAACCTCGGCCCGTCGGCGCTGGAGCACAACACCCTCGCCGAGGCCCTGAAGAAGACCGTCGCCCAATGGTCCGACCGGACCGGTGTACGGGCCGGGTTCACCGTCACCGGCACGGAGGAGCCCCTGCACGACGAGGTCGCCGCCACGCTGCTGCGCATCGCCGAGGAAGCCCTCGCCAACACCGCCAGGCACGCCGCGGCCGACCGGGCGGGCGTCACCCTCTCGTACATGGGCCACGAGATCACCCTCGACGTACGGGACGACGGGCGGGGCTTCGACCCTCTCGTGCCGCGCCCGCGCTCCGGCTCGAACGGGTTCGGACTCGACGGCATGCGCGCCCGCGCGGAGCGCATGGCGGGCACCGTCACCGTCGAGTCGGAGGTGGGCGGCGGCACGGCCGTCTCGGCTCGCGTACCTTTGGTCCGTCATGCCGGAGCGGACCATCACCCTGATCGTCGTCGATGACCATCCCGTCGTACGGGACGGTCTGCGCGGCATGTTCGAATCCGCCGACGGCTTCGTGGTGCTGGGCGAGGCGTCCGGCGGCGTCGCCGGGGTCGAACTGGCGCTCCGCGTGGACCCGGACGTCGTCCTGATGGACCTGCGGATGCCGGACGGCGGCGGAGTCGACGCGATCGCGGCGCTGACCCGGCGCGGCGCCCGTGCCAAGGTGCTCGTCCTCACCACGTACGACACGGACTCCGACACCATCCCCGCGATCGAGGCGGGCGCCACCGGCTACCTCCTCAAGGACGCGCCGCGCGAGGAACTGTTCACGGCGGTACGGGCCGCGGCCGAGGGGCGTACGGTCCTGTCGCCCGCCGTCGCCTCCCGGCTGGTCTCCCGTGTCCGTACGCCCGTCGCGGGCAGCGAATCGCTCTCCGCGCGCGAGCGCGAGGTCCTCGGACTCGTCGCGCGGGGCACGTCGAACCGTGAGATCGCCGCCGGGCTGTTCATCAGCGAGGCGACGGTGAAGACCCATCTCACGCACATATACGCCAAGTTGGGCGTCAAGGACCGGGCGGCGGCGGTCGCCGTCGGGTACGACCGCAAGATCCTCGGCTGAGCCCCGTACCGCTCCCCTCCTCAGGAAGCCGCGCGGCTCACCCCCGTACGCGCAGCAGCAGCACCGCCCGCGCGGGCACCGTCGTGACCGTCCCCCCGTCGAGCACAGTCCCCGGCTCCTCCTCCTGGTCCTCCGACGAGGTGTCCACCACCAGCTCGTACGACCGCGCCCACGGCTCGCCGGGCAGCGCGAAGTCCTGCGGCAGGGAACCCGAGTGGAGCACCGCCAGGAAGCTGTCGTCGGTGATCTTCCGCCCGCGCGCGTCGCGCCCGGGGATGTCGCGCCCCGACAGGAACAGCCCGAGCGTCGAGGCGGGCGCGTACCAGTCCCGCTCCGTCATCTCCTTGCCGTCGGGCCGGAACCACGCGAGGTCCCGCAGCCCGTCGGGGGCCTGTGCGCGGCCCGAGAAGAACGCGCGGCGGCGCAGCACCGGGTGTGTCTGCCGCAGCGCCAGGAGCCGTCTGGTGAGCCGGTACAGGCCGTACGAGCCCGGCTGGTCGAGCAGGGACCAGTCGAGCCAGCTCGTCTCGTTGTCCTGGCAGTAGGCGTTGTTGCTGCCACCCTGCGTACGGCCCATCTCGTCGCCCGCGACCAGCATCGGCACTCCGGTCGACAGCAGCAGGGTGGTGAGGAGGTTGCGCAGCTGGCGCCGCCGCAGGGCGTTGATCCCGGGGTCGTCGGTCTCGCCCTCCACGCCGCAGTTCCAGGCGCGGTTGTCGTCCGTGCCGTCCCTGTTGCCCTCGCCGTTGGCCTCGTTGTGCTTGTGCTCGTAACTGACGAGGTCGCGCAGTGTGAAGCCGTCGTGGGCGGTGACGAAGTTGACGGACGCGTACGGCCGCCGGCCGCCCCACGCGTACAGGTCGCTCGACCCGGACAGCCGGTAGCCCAGGTCCCGTACGTCGGGTGTGGCACCGCGCCAGAAATCCCGTACGGCGTCCCGGTAGCGGTCGTTCCACTCGGCCCACAGCGGCGGGAACGCCCCGACCTGGTAGCCGCCGTCGCCGACGTCCCACGGTTCGGCGATGAGCTTCACCCGCCGCAGCACCGGGTCCTGCGCGATCACGGCCAGGAAGGGCGACAGCATGTCGACGTCGTGCATGGAGCGGGCGAGCGCCGCCGCCAGGTCGAAGCGGAACCCGTCGACGCCCATCTCCGTGACCCAGTACCGCAGCGAGTCCGTGATCAGCCGCAGGACCTGCGGCTGGACGACGTGCAGGGTGTTGCCGCAGCCCGTGTAGTCGCTGTACCTGCGGGCGTCGGGCTGGAGGCGGTAGTAGCCGCGGTTGTCGATGCCGCGCAGGGACAGCGTGGGGCCGAGCTCGCCCGCCTCCGCCGTGTGGTTGTAGACGACGTCGAGGATGACCTCGATCCCGGCGTCGTGCAGGGCGCGCACCATCCGCTTGAACTCGCCGACCTGCTGCCCCCGGGTGCCGCCCGCCGCGTAGCTGGCGTGCGGGGCGAAGTAGCCGATGGAGTTGTAGCCCCAGTAGTTGCGCAGCCCGCGGCGCAGCAGATGGTCCTCGTGCGCGAACTGGTGCACCGGCAGCAGTTCGACGGCGGTCACCCCGAGCCGTACGAGGTGGTCTATCGCCGCCGGGTGCGCGAGGCCCGCGTAGGTACCGCGCAGCTCGTCGGGGACACCCGGATGGCGCATGGTGAAGCCGCGTACGTGCAGCTCGTAGATGACCGTGTCCGCCCAGGGCGTCTTGGGGCGGCGGTCGTCGGCCCAGGTGTCGTCGGGGGCGTCGTCGTGGACGACGACGCCCTTGGGGACGTACGGCGCGGAGTCGTGCTCGTCGCGGACCGTGTCGGCGACCTGCTGCTGCGGCCAGTCGCGCACATGGCCGTACACCTCGGGGGGCAGCGCGAAGTCGCCGTCGACGGCGCGCGCGTACGGGTCGAGGAGCAGTTTCGCCGGATTCCAGCGGGCGCCCGTCCAGGGGTCCCAGCGGCCGTGCACGCGGAAGCCGTACCGCTGTCCGGGGCCTGTGCCGGGCACGAAACCGTGCCAGATCTCGTGTGTCAGCTCGGTCAGGGGAAGGCGGGTCTCCACGACGCCGTCTCCTACGGAGGCCGCGCCGGCGGCACGGCCTCCGTAGGAGGGTGCTCCGGCGCCGTCCGCCCCTTCGGCGCCGTCCGGTGGTCCGGCGTCGTCGAAGAGGCACAGCTCGACGGCCTCCGCGCCGCCCGCCCAGAGGGCGAAGTTCGTCCCCGCGACCCCGTCCGGGCCCACCCGGTACCGGGCTCCCAGCGGTGTCGGCGCGCCCGGCCACACCTCGGGCGGGGGAGCGGCGGAGGCCGCCTCCCCGACGGCCTTGGGCCCGCTCCCCGCCTCCGGCCCGGCGTCCGTGCCGACGCCCGGCCCGACCTCTTCGACCGGATCTCTCACGTGATCCATCATCGGATCCCGGACCGGTTCCCGCACTGTCTCCCGCTCGGCTGCGCTCGCCACCTGTCAGGCCTCCCGGCTCGTCGGCCCCGCGCGTCCCGGCGGCCGCGGCGTCCCGGCCGTGGCTCCCCCTCGCGTGGTCCTTCCACGTGTTCTGCCCGCCGGAAGGCCCGCGCTCACGTTTCCCCCGCAGGGGGGTCGTCGTTGGGTGGGTCGTGACACATGTACTGAAGCGGGCAAGGACCGGCGTGGCCGCCGTCCTGACATGGGCAGGCCTGATGGCGGGGCTGGCCGGACTGACGGGCTGCACCGTCGGCGAGACCTTCACCGAAAGCAAGTCCCGGGCGCCTGGGGACACGATTCGTATCAGCCCCGGGGACGGGGCCAGGAACATCAAGCGCGGTGACCGGATCGAGGTGAGGATTCCCGACGGCCGGCTGGAGCGGGTCGATGTCGCGCGGGTCGACGGCGCGCAGCGCACGAAGCTGCCGGGCCGGACCTCCGACGACGGACTCGTGTGGTCGCCGGAGGCGGAGGCGCGCGTCGAGCTCGCCGCCAAATACAGCGTCGACGTGGTCGCCGTGGACGGCGAGGGCCGCAGATCGGCCCGGCACTCCACCTTCACCACCGCCGTGCCGAAGCACCGCTTCATCGGCTACTTCCAGCCGGAGAACCGCTCGACCGTCGGCACCGGCATGATCGTCTCCTTCGACTTCAACCGGAGGATCGAGAACCGCGCCGCCGTCCAGCGCGCCGTCCGGGTCACCTCCGACCCGCCGGTCGAGGTCGTCGGGCACTGGTTCGGCGACCGGCGGCTGGACTTCCGGCCCCGGGAGTACTGGAAGCCGGGCACCAGGGTCACGATCGAGCTGCGGCTGCGGGACGTGCAGGCGGCGCCGGGCGTCTTCGGCATCCAGGAGAAGACCGTCGCCTTCACGGTCGGCCGCTCCCAGGTGTCCCTCGTCGACGCGGAGAAACACACCATGGAGGTACGGCGCGACGGTGCGCTGGTCTCGACCGTGCCGATCACGGCCGGGGCGCCCAAGACCACGACGTACAACGGCAAGATGGTCGTCACCGAGCTGTACGACGTGACCCGGATGAACGGCGCGACGGTGGGCTTCGGCGGTGAGTACGACATCAAGGACGTGCCGCACGCCCTGCGCCTGACGACGTCGGGGACGTTCCTGCACGGCAACTACTGGGCCTCGCCGGACACGTTCGGCTCGACCAACGTCAGCCACGGGTGCGTCGGACTGCGTGACGTCAAGGGCGGCAGCTCCGACACCCCGGCGGGCTGGTTCTTCGACAGGACGCTCGTCGGCGACGTCGTGGAAGTGGTCAACTCCCGCGACAAGACTGTCGCTCCGGACAACGGACTGGGCGGCTGGAACCTCGACTGGCCGAAGTGGAAGGCGGGTTCCGCGGTCGCCGGCTGACGGCCCGGAGCCGTACCGCTCCCGGGGGGCCGACCTCGCACCCACCCTCACCTGCGTGACCGTCCCTGATTCCAGGGAACGTTGGAACGGAACAGTGACAATCCCGGGGAGTCCGGGACGGCTCGCGGTGTGATTATCTAGCGCCGTGCGCGCGAGCAAAGCGCGCGGGGGTGTGGAGCCCGGTCGTGCGTCGTTCGCACCCGGCTCCGAGGCCGAGGCGGGGCCCGGCCGTGTGAGGGGAGACGACCATTGAACGGGCAGCCGATATCGGGGGCATCGGCGGAAGCCGGCCGGGCACGGCGAACGGGACGGGGCAGAGGGCTCGCGGCGTTCGCGCTGGGGGGCCTGCTCCTGTTCGTGACGGCGTGCGGCGGCGGGGGCGGCGAGGGCGGCGACAGCGGTGACGGCAAGGGCGAGAAGGAAGGCGGCAAGGTCGAGAACGCGGCCTCGCAGGCCGTCGTGACGATCGCGCCCAAGGACGGCGCGAAGTCGGTCGCGACGAGCGGCGCGCTCAAGATCGCCGCCAGCAAGGGCAAGCTGACGACCGTCAAGGTCGAGGACAGCAAGGGCAACGCGGTCGACGGCAGGATCGCCGCCGGCGGCACCGCCTGGGAGCCGGCCGGGCATCTGGCCGGAGCCACCAAGTACACGGTGCACGCGATCGCCAAGGACTCCGAGGGCCGGGTGTCGGCGAAGGACACCACCTTCACCACCCTCGTACCGAAGAACACCTTCATCGGTCACTACACGCCCGAGGACGGCTCGACGGTCGGCGTCGGCATGCCGGTCTCGCTCAACTTCACCCGCGGGATCACCGATCCCGAGGCGGTGGAGCGGGCCGTCAAGGTGACGGCCGAGCCGTCCGTACCGATCGAGGGTCACTGGTTCGGCAACGACCGGCTCGACTTCCGGCCCGAGAAGTACTGGGCCGCGGGCACGAAGGTGACCGTGGAGCTCAACCTCGACGGTGTCGAGGGACGGCCCGGGGTCTACGGCGAGCAGGCCAAGACGGTCGAGTTCACCATCGGCCGCTCCATGGTCTCCACGGTGGACGCCAAGGCCAAGACGATGAAGGTCGTCAAGGACGGCAAGCAGATCAAGAAGATCGCGATCACGGCGGGCGCGCCGTCGACGACCACGTACAACGGCGAGATGGTCATCAGCGAGAAGCACAAGGTGACGCGGATGAACGGCGCCACGGTGGGCTTCGGCGGTGAGTACGACATCAAGGACGTACCGCACGCGATGCGGCTGTCCACGTCGGGCACCTTCATCCACGGCAACTACTGGGCGTCCGCGGGGACGTTCGGCTCGGCCAACGTCAGTCACGGGTGCGTCGGACTGCGCGACGTGCGGGGCGGCTACGACAAGAAGATGCCGTCCGCGTGGTTCTACGACCAGTCGATCATCGGTGACGTGGTGATCGTGAAGAACTCCGACGACAAGAAGATCGCCCCGGACAACGGCCTCAACGGCTGGAACATGCCCTGGGCGCAGTGGACGAAGTAGTCCCCGGCCCGCCCCGTGCGGAGAGGGCCCGGCGCATCCCGACCAGGATGCGCCGGGCCCTTCCGCGTACCCGCGTCCTTCCCGGTGGCACCGCCTAACCTGCCTGGTATGTCATCTGTGAATCTCGAAGTCTCCGGCGGCGTCGGCACCATCCGGCTGGACCGCCCGCCCATGAACGCGCTGAACATCGCGATCCAGGACCGCCTCCTCGAACTCGCCGCCGAGGCCGGGCGCCGCGACGACGTCAGGGCCGTGATCCTTTACGGCGGTGAGAAGGTGTTCGCCGCCGGCGCGGACATCAAGGAGATGCGCGACATGGACCACGCCGCGATGGTCGTACGGTCCCGGGCCCTCCAGGAGTCGTTCACGGCCGTGGCGCGGATCCCCAAGCCCGTGGTCGCCGCCGTCACCGGCTACGCGCTCGGCGGCGGCTGCGAGTTGGCGCTCTGCGCCGACTTCCGGATCGCCGCTGACAACGCGAAGCTCGGCCAGCCCGAGATCCTCCTCGGCCTGATCCCCGGCGCGGGAGGCACCCAGCGCCTGGCCCGGCTGATCGGCCCCTCCAAGGCCAAGGACCTCATCTTCACCGGCCGTCAGGTGAAGGCGCCCGAGGCGCTCGCCATGGGGCTCGTCGACCGCGTCGTACCGGCGGAGGAGGTCTACGAGCAGGCGCACGCGTGGGCCGCGAGGCTCGCCCGGGGGCCGGCCCTCGCGCTGCGGGCGGCCAAGGAGACGGTGGACGCGGGCCTGGAGACCGATCTGGAGACGGGCCTCGCGATCGAACGCAACTGGTTCGCGGGCCTGTTCGCCACCGAGGACCGCGAGCGCGGCATGCGCAGCTTCGTGGAGGAGGGGCCGGGCAAGGCCAAGTTCCTCTGATCGCACCGGGGTTGGACAGCCGACGCGGGTGCGTCAACCTGGTGCCCGGCTCAGCTCCGCCTTAAGACAGTCTTAAGGCGGAGCGGGTGATCACATCCGGTGATCACCCGTGTGTGACGTGTTATCGCAGATCAGGATGGGTAGCGGGGGCGGCTTCCTGCCATGGTCATATGCCAGGCTCATCTGTCCGGGTGGGCCGTTCGGGGGTGCCGAATCCCCCGGAACGCCCCCGAGGGCCCGTCTGGGCAGCCATGATGGACACATGGCGGGCCTTGAGGGTGTGGAACAACCGCGGCACGGCGGCGACGCGGCCGCTACGCGATTGACGCCGGCCGTCGAGGACGAACAGGCACGCGGAGTACTCGAACTGTTCGGCAACCCGACGGACGGCGAAGTCCGACTGGCCTCGCGCCCCGAGTCCGCCCTGGCGGCGCGCAGGCTCACCCATGTCGTCGTGCTCCGCCAGTGGGCGCTGTCCCCGCAGATGGCCGAGCACGCGGTGCTGCTCGTCTCCGAACTCGTCGGCAACGCCGTACGGCACACCGGCGCACGCGTCTTCGGCCTGCGGATGCTGCGCCGCCGCGGCTGGATCCGCATCGAGGTACGGGACCCCTCCCGCGGGCTGCCGTGTCTGCTGCCGGTACGCGAGATGGACACCAGCGGACGGGGGCTGTTCCTGGTGGACAAGCTCTCCGACCGGTGGGGCGTGGACCTGCTGCCGCGCGGCAAGACGACATGGTTCGAGATGCGGGTCTCGGACCGCCGTCCCTGAGGGCCGCACCGTCGCCCCGGGGCGCTGCCGGGGTGCCGCCGAGGTGGCGGAGGTGTGCCGATAATCTGACCCCTGTCAGTAGGGTTCAAGAAGGGGCGGAAGCAGTGGCGGACATCGAAGAGGCGCGCAAGGCATTCGACCGTTTCGACGGGAACAGCGACGGGCTGATCACGGCGGCGGAGTACAAGAGCGCGATGGCGCAGCTCGGCGACTTCCACGTGACGGAGACCGTTGCCCAGGCCGTCATCAACGCCCATGACTCCAACAACGACGGCCTCCTCACCTTCGAGGAATTCCTGGCGTCCCGCGCGAAGGGCTGAGCCCGGCAAGATCGGCAAGACAGGCCCTGGCCGCCGCGCGTCGGCGCTCGTCCCCGGTCGCCGGACGGGCTCCCTGGCCCGTCCGGCGACCGATGGCCGACCGGACACTGCGCGGGAGGGGACAAGGGTGCCGACACGGGCCAGGGCCGTCGGCATCGGCGGCGCCGTACTGGCACTGCTCGTCGTGCTGTACGGCGCGGCCGTCGCCTCGCGCGGCACCGGCGAACTGCGCATACCCGCCGCCGGCACCACCTCCCTCCTGCGCGCCGCGGTCCTCACCGCGCTTGCCCTGCACCTGGGCGAACTGGCCGGCGCCGCGCTCGCCCGCACCGGCCCGCTGCCCCGCGCCCTGGCGCTCCCCGCCGCGCTGGCCGGAGCCGCCGCGTCGGCCGGGCAGATCGTGGTCCTCGCGGCGGTCAGCGATCTCGACATCGCCGCGACGTACGGCACCCGCGAGGGCGGCCTGCTGCTCGTCATGGCCAACGGCTTCCTGCTGGCCGCCGGTTGCGCCGGCACCGGGCGGCCCCGCTGGGCGCTCGTCCCGCTCGCCGGCGTCGTCCTCGCCGAGGCGCTGCGCGCCCACCCGGAGCCGTACACCCCGGAACTGGGCACGGCCCTCACGGTCGTCCACCTGACCGCCGCGTCCCTGTGGGCCGGCGGCCTCTGCCATGTCCTGCGCACGATGTGGCTGCGGCGCGCCGACCCGGCGGAAGCCCGAGCCGTGCTGACCCGCTACGCGCGCGGCGCCCTCTGGCTGCTGGTCGTGCTCGCCGCCACCGGAACGCTCTCCACGCTGCGCAGGCTGCCCGCCGACGTGGTGGTGACATCGGCGTACGGCCGGGTCCTGATCGCCAAGCTCGTACTCGTGGCCGTGGCGAGCGCGCTGGCCCTGGTGGCACGCCGGTTTCTGCTGCGCGGTCATGACGCGCACCCGGCGGCCCGCGCCGAACTGGTCGTCCTGGCGGCCGTGGTGCTGCTCTCCGCCGTCCTCACCGTGGTCCCGGACCCGCACTGGATCAGCACGCGCTGAACGGCCCGGCCCGGCCCGAGACGGGGTCAGCCGACGGCGCCCGGCGCCGACTCCTCGGGTACCCGGCGCAGCCTGATCTCGTTCGGCAGGTCCGAGTACTCGTCGTGGCGCAGCGCCCAGCCCCGCGACTCGGCGGTCCTGAGCACGTAACCGGCGCCCACGGCGCGGTACTTGCGTACCGGAATCTCGCAGGTCCACGGCGGCACCCTGCCCTTGCGGGTGGTCGTCGCCGCGCTCGTGTGCTTCGCCACGGCCTCGTCGGCGCGCGCCCGGTAGAACTCCGCGTCCCCCTCGTGCCGGAGCTCGGGCCAGGACACGAACCACCGGGGCCACACCTTCACGCGGTCGCTGAGCGCGTCGAGGCCCCTGAGGAAGCCCTTCTCCGCGCCGGGGATCAGTTTGAGCAGATCTCCCACGAGACTGAACGCGAGAAGCGCGAGGAGCCCCGCCAGGACGAGAGCCCAGTGCAGCGGCAGCAGAACGACCGTGAGGACGAAGCGCGCCACGAGGTTCGCGGTGGACCGGGCGGGCACCGGCTCCCAGCAGCTGTCGGGGTACATGGCCGGGCCGCTCCTGGGCATCGCGTACGTGGTCGGTGGGTAACTGGTCTCCGGGGTGATGATCTTAGGGGTGTGTGTCGCTGTCAACGAATGGCGGGCACATCCCGCCGTACCGGACGGCGGAGGTGCCCGCCGCTACCTCCGTGCGGCATCCTCTGTTGAACGACGTGGACGAGTACGGGATGAGCGGCACGGCGAGGGATCACGGACAGTGAGAACAGAGAACACGGACATGCTGGCTTTTGTTCGGGCGCGCCTGGACGAGGAGGAGCAGGTCGCGCGGGCGGCCGGCGGGGAGCGCTGGCGGTGCCCGCCCGAGTCGCCGGGTGAGGTCCACGACCGGTCCGGCGGGATCTCGTTCAGCGTGCGGACGCAGGGGTACGACCACCACATCGCCCTCCAGGACCCGGCGCGCACGCTGCGCCGGATCGAGACGAGCAGAGTGCTCCTGGGCGAGTACGCGGAGGTCGCGCACCTGGACGTCGACCGCCCGGAGCACGACTTCCCCTCCGGCCGCGCCGTGGGGCTGGGCTTCGTCGTGCGCCAGATGGCGGCGGAGCACGCCGGGCACGGCGACTACCAGGCGAGATGGCTGCCGCGTTTCGCGCGGTAGCCGACTGCCCCGCAACGGCGGCCCGTTCGGGCTCCCGCGCCGCCGGTCGTGGTGTGAACCGGGCATGTCACCGCCCGTGTTCGCAAAGTGACCGACTCATATGCCGATCGGATATACGATCACTCAACAATGTCCGGCACGGGGGTAGTTGGCGAGTCCCGCGCGTCCAGAACCGCCCACGTCCCACGGTGGACGACTCACCGCCGGACATCGACTTCAGCGCCAACTCGAAGGTTCTCCCATGGCCCGATCCCCCACGCCCCCCGCATTACCACCGAGTTCCCCAAGGACGCGGCTGCTGTGGCCGGTCGCGCAGCTTCTGGCCCTGGCCGCCCTCGCCGTCGGCGCGGTGGCCCTGGCCCGCTGGCACATCGGCGCGGCGGTGGCGTACGGCGCGGTCGCGACGCTGGTGCCCGCCACCATGGAATCCCTGCGCAGACGGCACCGTGACGCCGTGTCGGACGCCGCCGAGCGGCGGGCCGAGACCGAGCGCGTACGGGCCGAGGCGGCCCTCCGTGAGGCCCACTGGCACCGGCACAGCCGGGACCGCGCCGAACTGGTGCGCGCGGAGGTCGAGTTCCTCGTCACGAAGCGCCTTCCCGCCGCGTTCTCCCGGACCGAGATCCCTCGGCCGCACTACAGCGACGACGAGTTGGGCGCGGGCGTCGCCGAATGGTTCGACCGGCTGCTGACCGCCGTCACGGAGGAGGTCGACGACCGCGAGGAGTCGCAGCGCCTCTCGCTGGTCGAGCTGGCGAGCCGGGTGCAGACGTCGGCGCACCGGATCCAGGCGACCGTGACCGGTCTGGCCGACCGCTACCCCGGCGACACGGACCTGCTGGAGACCACCATGCTGGTGGACCACGCCGCCACCCAGCAGGCCCGGCACGCGCAGAGTCTCAAGGTGCTCTGCGGCGAGTGGCCGGGCCAGCAGTGGCAGCGGCCGCTCGCACTGGTGGACGTCGTCCGCGCCGCGTCCGGCCGAATCGTCGCCTTCAAGCGCGTCGAGGTCAGCGGTGACCCCGACGTGGGCGTCACCCCGTCCGTGGTCGAACCGCTGATCCACCTCACCGCCGAACTGCTCGCCAACGCCACGGAGTACTCGCCGCCGAAGACCGGTGTGCCCGTCACGGTGCGCACGGTGCAGCGCGGCGCGGTCATCGAGGTCGACGACGGCGGTCTCGGCCTGGACGAGTACCGGCTCGCCGAGGCGCGCGAGATCGTCTCGGGCCGCCGGCTGCTCGGCGTCGGCGACGTCGGCGAGATCCCGCAGACCGGCCTCGCGGTGGTGGGCCGCTTCGCCGAACGCCACGGCTTCCAGGTCGACCTCGGGCCCTCGCCGTACGGCGGTGTCCGGGCCGTGGTCCTGGTGCCGGTGGACGTACTGGAAACGCTCGCGCCCGCCGGTACGCCCGCGGGGCGGGTCCTGCCCGCGACGCAGCCGGTCCCGGAGGTCCCCGCGCCCGCGCCCGCCCCGCGACCGGAGCCGGAGACACCGCGAG
>NZ_JAAPBF010000211.1 GCF_022695985.1 Streptomyces sp. NP-1717
CATGCCGGCTATTCGGCGGGTGGGACGGCCTTGACGCGCGTAGATACCTGACATGCGAACTCCCTTTGTCGTGGGGGGAAGCTGACCGTTCGGAAACCGTTGTGGGGTCGGGGCCCGAAGGCCATGGTGGTGGCGCCGGATTGCCGCGAGGTGGGCGTCAGGTAACAGGGTGACGACATGGGCACGTCACATCAAGGGTCTGGGGGCTTCCGACCTCGGACTCGGTTGGTGTCAATGCCCCGTGAGGGGGAGTTATCTGACGGAGAGGCAGAAATGTCCGCCATGGATCAGGGTCGGATGGGCGCATGCTGCTGAGAGTCGAAGTCACGTTCGGTACCGCTGCTCGTCGTGCTCATGTACGCGGTCGCGGTACGCACCGCCGGGCGCCGCGTCACGGCGACGGTGCTCGGCGGGCGGCGCGCACTGGACGAACTCGGCGCGCGCCGGAGCGAGGTGGAGGCCGGGTGAGCGATCGGTCTGCCCGAGCGGGACACCCGGCTGGAGGTGGCACGGCACGCTGCCGCCGACGCGCTGCTGCCGGGGCTCGACCAGACACGGACGGTGGGGCTCGTCACGCTGCCGGGTGCCTTCGTCGGCATGCTGCTCGGGGGAGCGTCACCGCTGCACGCGGGGGCGGTTCAACTGTCCGACGCATCCCGCCTGGACGCGTCGGGCAGGGGCCCGGAGCGCGCCGGACGGGCCGGGAGCGGCGGGCGGCCCTCGCGGCCCGTCCGCCGCTGTGGAGTCGGCTTCCCGGCGTCAGGCGCCGACGTGGATACGGATCGTGCCGTCCGGGAGCGAGGTCACGCTGACGTCCGTGAGGTCCTCGGTGTGCGCCGTCGGGGACAGGGCCGCCGCCCGCGGGCCGACGCCCAGCACCCGCATCCCCGCCGCGAACGCCGCCGTGATGCCCGCGTCGGAGTCTTCCAGGGCCAGGCAGTCGGCCGGGTCGACGCCCAGTTCCGCGGCGGCCTTCAGGAAGCCCTCCGGGTCCGGCTTGCTCGCGGAGACGTGTTCGGCCGTCACGCGTGTGCGGGGGATCGGAAGGCCGGACGCGGTCAGGCGCGCCGTGGCGAGGGCTTCGTCCGCCGAGGTCACCAGGGCGTGCGGCAGTGCCTCGATCGCCGCCATGAACGCGGGGGCGCCCGCGATGGGGACCACTCCGTCCAGGTCCGCCGTCTCCTGCGCGAGCATCACGCGGTTGTCGGCCAGGTTCTGCTCCATGGGCCGGTCCGGCAGCAGGACCGCCATCGTCAGATAACCCTGGCGGCCGTGGACGACCTTCAGCGCCTCCTCCGGGTCCAGGCCCTGCTCGATCGCCCAGCGGCGCCAGCAGCGTTCGACGACGGCGTCGGAGTTGACGAGGGTCCCGTCCATGTCGAGCAGTAGCGCGCGGGCGGTCAGGACGGATGTCGTCGTGGTCGGGGCGTTGGCCGGCATCGGCGGACTCCAAGCGGGGGGAGAGCACAGACAAGAGCGGCTCCCGCCCGCCGGTCAGGGACACGGACGGGAACCGCTTTGTTCAATGAATATACAAAGTGGGCGGGGGATCACGCCACCCCGGCCCTCCCGACCGTTCCGCCGACGCGCGCGGGCGGCCCCGTGGGTGCGGGCGATGCCGTCAGTCCCGCCAGTCCTCTCCCCGGCCCGGTCCGTTGCCGCCGGGTCCGTTGCCGCCCGGTCCACCACCGCCCGGCCCGCTGTCCCCGAGCCGCAGCCCGGGTCCCGCCGCCCTGGTCGTCGCCGGCCCGTCGGGCGCCGGTGCCTTCGACGGGGTCCGGCTCGGCGCCGGGGGCTCCGCGGCAGGGGACGGCGGCCCGCTCGTGGCCGGTTTCGACGCGGACGCGCTCGCGGACGGGCTCGCCGATGCCGACCCCGACGCCGGCCTGCTGGTGGAAGCGGACGGATCGGGCTCCACGCTCGCCGTCGCCAGCCCCGAGTTCAGATCGGACGTCGCCTCGTCGCCGCCGTCGTCACCGGTGAACAGGCCCCCGGCGAACGACGCCGTGCCGATCACCGCCACCGCCGCCGCCGTCAGCGCCACCATGGCGAACGTCCTGCGCCCGCCCGGCTTCGGCTCGACCGCCGGACGCGGCCCCGTCGTCCGCAGCCCCGGCAGCGACAGCCGCATCGTCTCGGCGGGATCGTCGCCCTCCGACCGGTCGCCGCCGTACAGCGGCGGGGGCGGCGGGATGGAGGGCGTGGCGTCGTGCACCAGCGGCGGCGGCGGTGGCGCGGGCGCCGGCACGGGCGGTACGGCGTCGTTCGGGTCCTCCAGTGCCACATACGGGCGTATCCGCAGTGGATCGAAGCCCTCGGCCGTCGCCGTCGCCGCCCGCTCCGGGCAGTCGCAGCCGGCGCCCGATCGGCCGTACGCGTCCCGCGGCGTACCGCATTCGGGACAGTGCTGTCCGGTCAAAGTGGGTCCCCTCCCTTGGGCTGTCAGCGATTATGCAGCCCGCCCCCGCGCGGCCGGCCGCCACGTCCGCCGACCGCCGTCCCCGGTCGCGTTCGGCAGGGCATAACAGGCCATACACGGTCAGAGCAATAAGGATGGGTGCAGGCGCTGACCCGAGGAGATGCCGATGGCTCAGGAAGTGAGCACCCCGCCAACGAGTCCCGTACCGGGCGAGGGGCAGAGCCGGCGGACCATTTTCGTGTCGATCGGCGCTCTGCTGCTCGGCCTCCTGCTCGCCGCTCTCGACCAGACCATCGTCTCCACCGCGCTGCCCACCATCGCCAGCGATCTCGGCGGCCTCGACCATCTGTCCTGGGTCGTCACCGCGTATCTGCTCGCCTCCACCGCCGCCACTCCGCTCTGGGGCAAACTCGGCGACCAGTACGGCCGCAAAAGGCTCTTCCAGACGGCGATCGTCATCTTCCTCATCGGCTCCGCCCTCTGCGGAATCTCCCAGAGCATGGCCGAGCTCATCATCTTCCGCGCCCTCCAGGGCCTCGGCGGCGGCGGGCTCATCGTGCTCTCCATGGCGATCGTCGGCGACATCGTCTCGCCGCGCGAACGAGGCAAGTACCAGGGCCTGTTCGGCGCCGTCTTCGGCGCCACGAGCGTCCTCGGCCCGCTGCTCGGCGGGCTGTTCACCCAGCATCTGAGCTGGCGCTGGGTCTTCTACATCAATCTGCCCATCGGCGCCGTCGCGCTGTTCGTCATCGCCGCCGTCCTGCACATCCCGGTGCGCACCACCAAGCACACCATCGACTACCTCGGCACCTTCCTCATCGCCTCGGTCGCCACCTGCCTGGTCCTCGTCGCCTCGCTCGGCGGCACCACCTGGCCATGGGGCTCGGGTCAGATCATCGGTCTCGCCGTCCTCGCGGTCATCCTGATGATCTTCTTCGTACGGGTCGAGCGGCGGGCCGCGGAGCCCGTACTGCCCCTCGGGCTCTTCCGTATCAGGACCTTCTCGCTTGTCTGCGTCATCAGCTTCATCGTCGGTTTCGCCATGTTCGGCGCCATGACCTATCTGCCGACGTTCCTCCAGATCGTGCAGGGCGTGTCACCCACCCTGTCCGGTGTGCACATGCTGCCGATGGTGTTCGGGCTGCTGATCACCTCCACCGTGTCGGGCCAGATCGTCAGCCGTACCGGCCGCTGGAAGGTCTTCCCCATCGCCGGCACGGGCATCATCGCGATCGGACTGCTCCTGCTCCACCAGCTCGAAGTGAGCAGCGGCACGTGGGAGATGAGCGCGTACTTCTTCGTCTTCGGCGCCGGTCTCGGACTCGTCATGCAGGTGCTCGTGCTCGTCGCGCAGAACTCCGTCCGCTACGAGGACCTGGGCGTCGCCACCTCCGGCGCGACCTTCTTCCGCTCCATCGGCGCCTCGTTCGGTGTCGCCATCTTCGGCACCATTTTCACCAACCTGCTCAGGAACAAGCTCGCCGACTCGCTCGCCGGACAGCGGCTCCCGCCCGGCATGAGCGCCGAGGGCCTCGCCGCCGACCCGCGGTCCGTCGGCCGGCTGCCGCCCGCGCTGCGGTCCGGGGTGCTCGACGCGTACTCGTCGTCGATCACCAGCGTCTTCCTGTACGCCGTGCCGGTCGTCCTGGTGGCGTTCGTCGTCGCCTGGTTCCTCAAGGAGGACAAGCTGCGCGGCTCGGTCACCGCGCCCGAGGTCAGCGAGACCCTCGCCAGCAACCCGGTCCAGCGCTCCTCGCGCGACGAGTGCGCCCGCATGCTCTCCGTGCTCGGCACCCGTGAGGGCCGCCGCCGGATCTACGAGACCATCACCGAGAAGTCGGGGTACGACCTGCACCCGGCGGCCAGCTGGATGCTGCTGCGCATCAAGAGGCACGGCGTGGTCGAGCCCGCACTCCTCGCCGACACCACCCCCGTACCGCTGACGGTCGTGGGCGACGCGTCCCAGCAGATCGAGGAGCGCGGACTGGCCCGCCGCGACGGCGTGGGGCTGGTCCTCACCGAACACGGCCTGGAGGTCGCGGAGGTGCTGGCGCGGGCGCGGGAGCAGTCGCTGGCGGAACTGCTGGGCGACTGGTGGGGGCCGGACCGGCCGACCGATCTGACGGAGCTGGTACGGGAGTTGAGCGCCGAGTTGTGCGGATCGGACGCGGAGCGCCCCAACGGGGAACCGCGCGGCGATCACGCCGTGTGAATCGCCCAGGGGGTGGTGGGTGCGGGGCGATCCGGTGGGCGGTCGTCCTCCCGGCCGGGACCTGTGCTGTTTGGACCGCTGATTCCGGGCAACCCGACTTCCTGAGGCGCCCGTTCACCAGATACCGGTCCACCGGACACGAGTCGAATCCAGGAAGGCCACCATGTCCACTGTCCTGATCGTCGTCGCGCTGATCGTGGTGATCGCCGTCGCTGTCGCCGCCGTCCTGTACCGGACCGGCAAGGGTGGCGGACGCGCCGGGCTGAAGCGGCGGTTCGGCCCCGAGTACGAACGCGCCGTCAACCGGCACCACGGTGACACCAAGGCCGCCGAGAACGAGCTGACCGAGCGGGTCAGGCGCCACGGCGACCTGCGTCCGCACCCCCTGCCCGCCGAGGCGCGCGACCAGTACGTCGCCCACTGGGCCGGTCTCCAGGAGCGTTTCGTCGACTCGCCGCGACAGGCCGTCGTGGAGGCGGAGAAGCTGATCGCCCGGCTGGCGTCCGACCGCGGCTTCCCGGACGCGGGCGAGCACTCCCACCACATCGACGCCCTCTCCGTGCACCACGCGCACCAGGTGGAGGGTTACCGCCGGGTGCACCACGCGGCCTCCGAGGCGGGTCAGGACGCGAGCACCGAGGAACTGCGCGAGGCGATGGTCCAGGCGCGTCAGCTCTTCGAGCGGCTGGTCCTGGACTCCAAGGAGGACAGCCCTCGGCACCGTCCCGGTATCCCCGGCCGGAGTGCCGCACTGAGGCCCAAAGGAAGTGGCGTGTGATGACGTACGACCCGTATGAGGCCAAGGACGCGAAGCTGACGAAGGACGCCGGTGCGACGGACGCGACCGGTGCCACCGAGCAGGAGCGCGAGAAGGACCCGCGCACGACGGCCGGCAAGGAGGAGCGGGTGCTCAGGAGCGAGCGCGGAAGCAAGCCGGCGACGCCTGTCGTGCCGCTGTCCGAGTCCGAGGCGGCGGCCGCTGCCGCCACCCACGACGCCGGGCGCAGGCCCGCGAGGCCCACGGCACCACCGCCCGTTCCCCCGCCTGTCGCACCCCCCGTGACGCCGCCCACGGCGGCGCCCGCGACGGCGACACCGCCGGAGAAGGATCCGTTCGCGGGGCCGGTCCAGGACCCGGTGCACTCCGTGGAGGCACAGGACACGGGAAGCACGCCCGCGCGCGAGACGGCGCCCGGCCGTACGCCGGAGTCCAGCCCCGCGCAGACGCCCCGGCTGATCCCCCAGGACGAGTGCGACAAGCTGAACCTTCGCCTCCAGGAGGCCCTGTCCACCTTCATCGACGGGCCGAGGCGCTCGGTCGAGGAAGCGGCGGACGTACTGGAGGAGACGGCCAAGCGCCTCACGGCGGCCCTCGCCGAACGGCCCCGCCGTCTGCGCGACAGCTGGGACGCGGGCGGCGCCAAGAACGGTGCGCCGACGGCCGACACAGAGGATCTGCGGCTCGCGCTGCGGAGCTATCGCGAGGTCACGGAGCGGCTGCTCCGGATCTGAGAAGCCGAGGAAGCCGTGTTGGGACACGGCCGACCTCGATCGCCGGACGGGCCGAGCGCCCGTCCGGCGGTTTCTTCTGCCCGGCGTCCCCTCGCGTCGGCCCCGGTCGCCGATCCGGCCCGGCTGCGCCCAACTCCCCGAGCCTGTGCCCGTCGTAGGGTCGACGCATGGGACAGGCGACAGGACTGACGACACATGCCGGGGCGATGCGGGCACTCGCCGAGCGATGGCTGCGGGTGCGCGGCGAAGGTGAACAGCACGGAGTGGACGGCGACTTCGTCTGTTCGCCGGCCGGACTGTGGCTCGCGCTCGGCGCGGTGACCGCGGGGGCCCGGGGGGAGACCGCCGGGGAGCTGGAGGCGCTGCTGGGGCTCGGCGGGGCGGACGTCGCCGGGGCCGTGACCGACAGCGCCCGCGCGCTTGCCGGGACCCGGCAACTGGGCGTCGCCACACGGGTGTGGAGCCGCACCCCGGTCTACCGCGCGTATCGCGAAGCGCTGCCCGACATCGGCTTCGGTCACATGGACCCGGCGGAGATCGACGCCTGGGTGCGGGAGGCGACCGGCGGGCTGATCGAGAGACTGCCGGCGGAGATCGACAAGAACTCGCTGCTCGCCCTGGTCAACGTCCTCGCGCTGAAGGCGCGTTGGGCCAGCCCGTTCGAGGGGCGCGCCACCTCCGACCGGCCCTTCACGGACGCGGCGGGAACGGTGAGCCACGTGCCGACCATGCACCAGCACCTCGGTGCGGGCTCCGGATGGACGGTGGACGGCACACAGGTGGTCGAACTGCGCTGCGAGGGTGGGGAGTCCGCCGTACGGGTGCGGTTCGTGCTGGGGAAGGAGGGCGCGAGGGCGGCGGAGGTCCTCGCCGCCGGGTGGGCGCCCGAGGAGCGCCGCGCCCCGATCGACACCGAGAAGATCGCCCTCGCGCTGCCGCGGCTCGAACTCCGTACGACGACGGAGATCAAGCCCCAGCTGGCCGCGCTCGGCGTGACGCACGCGACGACCGACCACGCGGACTTCTCCGCGCTGTCGCCGGAACCGCTCAAGATCGAGAAGGTCGTCCAGGAAGCGGTGGTGAAGGTCGCCGAACTGGGCGTCGAGGCCGCCGCGGTGACAGTGATCGTGGCACGCGCGGCGGGGATGTACCGTCCGCCGCGCGTGGTGCCGATCGCCTTCGACCGGCCGTTCGGGGTGGTGGTCCTGGACGGCACGGGCGAGGTGCCCCTGTTCACCGCCTGGCAGGCGACCGCTCCGCGCGGGCCGGTGGTCGAGGAGTAGCGCGGGGCGGGGGAGCCGGTGACCGGTCCGGAGGCGGGCGGTTCGACGTACCGCGACCGGCAGCCCTCGCGGGGCGGGGCAAGTCGGCCGCACCGGACGGCGCGTCGGCACCGTCCGGTGCGGACGGCCCAGGCGGCCCTCTGCGACCCGGCGTTGCCGCCGCGCCCCCGCGGCCCGGCGTTGTGCGGGGCCCGCCTCTACCGCCCCGTCGTCGCGGCGGCATCGGGGGCGACCTTCTCGGCCCCGATCCGCCGTATGCGTTCGGTGCCCCATTGCCCCAGGGAGGCCAGCGCGGTGTTGAGCGAGACGCCGTGCTCCGTCAGGGAGTACTCGACCTTCGGCGGCACCTCGGGGTACACCTCGCGACGGACGAGCCCGTCCTCCTCCATCTCCCGCAGATGCTGGATCAGCATCTTCTCGCTGACGCCCGGCAGACCGCGCCGGAGCTCGCCGAACCGGCGCGTGCCGTAGTGGTGCAGCTCCCAGAGGATCAGGGACTTCCACTTGCCGCTGACCACGTCCATCGCCGCGTCGATGCCGCAGAAGTAGGGGCCCCGCCGTGCCGCTGTCGCCATGTCGTCCCCCAAGACGTACTTACCCCCGAGTGCGTACCCGACTAATTAGTCCGTACTGGTCAACTCTACTGACCGCGGTGAGGATCGTTCCCAAGGGAGAAATTGAGGGAGAGAGCCGCGAATGACAACTGACAGCAGCGTCCGGGTGAGTGTTCTCGGGCTGGGCGCGATGGGCGGCGCCCTCGCGGGCGCCCTTGTCGAGTCCGGATACGCGACAACGGTGTGGAACCGTTCCCCCGGGAAGGCGGACGACCTCGTCGCGCGGGGTGCGGAGGCCGCCGCCACGGCCGGCGACGCGGTCCGGTCGGGCCGGCTGGTGATCGTGTGCCTGCTGGACCACGACTCGGTCCACGAGGTGCTCGACCCGCTCCGCGACGAGCTCGCCGGACGAACCCTGATCAACGTGACCACGACATCGCCGGCACAGGCACGGGAGTTCGCCGCCTGGGCCGCGCGTGCCGGGGTCGCGTATCTCGACGGCGGCATCATGGCCGTACCGTCGATGATCGGACGGCCCGGGTCCTCGATCCTCTACAGCGGTTCGGCCGAGGTTTTCCACGAGTACGAGCCGCTGCTCGGAGTGTGGGCGACCAGTACCTACTTCGGCGAGGACCCGGGGCTGGCGTCGTTGTACGACATGGCCCTGCTCGCGGGCATGTACGTCATGTTCGCCGGGTTCATGCACGGGGCCGCCATGGTCGCCCCGGCCGGCGTGACGGCGGGCGAGTTCGCCGCGAGGGCCACGCCGTGGCTGACCGCCATGACCGGCGCCCTGGAAGGGCTCGCCGCGGTCGTCGACGGCGGGGACTACACCGTCGACGGGCAGCAGAGCCTTGAGTTCTCCACCCTCGACGACCTGCTGACCGCCAGTTCCGACCAGGGCATCAGCACCGAGGCCGTCGCCATGGTCCAGCGGCTCATACAGCGCCAGATCGACGCGGGCCACGGCGGGGAGGGCTTCGCCCGGATCATCGAGAGCATCAAGCAGCCGGGCTGACCGCTCGCGCGGACGGGCGCGGGGGCGGGGCCGTACGTCTCCCGCCGGGAGACGGGACGGGGCAGTCGGCCGCCGCCGCGACGGCAGCGGTCCCCCCGGCCCGATCCGTGCGTGAGACGCGTACGGCGGGTGTCGGAAGACCCCGGGCCGTGTCTGATGGCGTCCTCCCGCAGGGCGGAGCAGGCGGCGGCTGGTGGGGTGCGTCGCGAGGCGGAGGGCCGGGCTCGTACTGGGCGTACTCGGCCGGGTCCGACAACGCGGCGAGGTGCCGTGCCAGGCGTCGCGGGCCAGGCGGGACTTCGCGGACGCGCCCTAGCGCAGCGGTACGCCGCCCGTGCGGCGCCGTACCCGTAGCACCGCCGCGCCCACCACCAGCAGTGTCAGTGCGACGAACACAGCGCCCACCGTCGCCAGCCACGCCGGGACGCCCGCGAACACGCGCAGTTCGTCGTCGTAATACACCCGCCGGTAGGGCGTGTCCGATGCCGTCGCGCGCAACTCGTGGTCCGCGTCGATGCGTTCGGGGCGAGGGAAGTACTGGTCGATCGCCGTGAGGAACGTCCCGCCCGTGCCCGTCAGTTCACCCAGCGCCGGTGAGTCGTCGGCCGAGACCCGGCCCGCGAAACGGATTTCCGGCTCGTCCCCGCCGATCGGCGCGCGCGGTTCCATCCGGTGGTCGGCCAGCACGTACAGGCCCAGCGACTGGGGCTGGTCCGCCAGACGGGACAGGCGCATCGGGTAGATCAGCCGGTCGCTCTCGAAGCTCAGCCGCAGCGGGTCGAGGGTCCCGCGCAGTCGCGCGCCGTCCTCCTCCGGGGCCAGCCGCACCGCGACGTACTCCCACTCCTGGTCCACGTACGGCTGGAGCTCCGTCGCGAGGTCCGCCGGGAGTTCGAAGCCGTTCGTCTCCAGCCAGTTCCGCAGTGCGCCCGGGTCCGTCGCCGTCAGCCGTGCCACGTCGAAGTCGCCGAGGCGTTCGCGGCCGACGACGCCGACCGGGGGCGCCGCGTCGCCCGGCAGCGGCGCGCCGGCCGACAGGCCGTCACCGTCCGATGTGAACGGCCAGTCGCCGTCGCGCGGCCAGAAGTAGTGGCGGGTACGGCGCTCCGGCTCGGTGAGGGCGTCGAGTTCGCCGAAGAGTTCCGGATCACCCAGTTCCACCTCCGCCCGGTTCGGTACCGGCATGATCCACGCGGCCTCGGGCGCGTTCCCGTTCACCGTGAAACGCATCACGATCTGTTCCGTCGCGCCGTCCCAGCGGACCACCGACGTCTCCCGGTCGACCCCCATCGTGGACTGCCGGCCCGGCACCATCGCGCCGCAGCCGCACGCGTACGCCGGTGCGATCAGCGACCCGATCTGTGCCAGCAGCAGCGCGCACACCACCACAACCGCCCGTCGAACTGTCCGACCGCCCCATGTGCCCGGCGTGCCCCGCATCCCCCGTACCCCCCCAAGCCGTGTCGCGCGCCGTCCGTCCGGCACGTCAACCCAACGCCTCAGACGGCATCGGCCGCCGGTACGGTTCCTGGCCGCCGCTCCCGAGGGGCACGGTGCCCCGCCCGGCCGACTGTGGTGTCATCGGTGCTTTCATCGGCATTTGGACAAAACAGGGATGACACTCAGGCGAAGAGGGGGTTGCCTGAGTCTCCACAGTGGGGGAATGCGAGGCTCATGACCCAGGGTCGAGGGTTGGAAACGGAGGGTCGGCGCGGCGTGGCGAATGCGGAGCAGGGTGTGCGGGGCAGCACGGTGGCAGGCAGTGGATACGGGGTCGCACGCGCGGTGCTCTGGGCCCTCGCGGCCGGTCTCGCGGTACGGCAGGCGGTGGCCGTCCTGCGGCTGCCCCCCGGCGAGCGGCTGCTCGATCTGGAGACCTGGATCGGCGAGAACGGCGTCCTGCACGTGTCGGGTTCGCTGTACGAGAGCGGGAAGTTCACCGGCACCCCCTTCGCCGGCCTCGTGCTCAAACCACTGGGCCGGGCCGCCGAGCACGCCCTCGGGGTCGCCTGGACCCTCGGCACACTGCTGCTCGTCGTCGCACTCGGCCTCGTCGCGGCGCGCGCCGTACCGGGCCCGGTCTCACGCCGTACGAGACTTCTCGCCGCCCCGGTCGCGATCAGCCTGCTCATGCTGTCCCTGCCGGTCCGCAACAGCTTCCACCTCGGCCAGACCAGCATCATCCCGGTGCTTCTCGTCCTGTTGGGATTCTTCGTCGCGCGCGGCGAGCGGGGCTGGCCCGGTCCCGGCATCCTCATCGGTCTTGGCGCCGCCCTCCAGCCCGCCGTGCTGCTGTTCGCCCCGCTGCTGTGGCTGACCGGCCGCAGACGCCAGGCCGTCGCCACCGTCGGCACGTTCGCGGCCTGCACCGCGCTCGCCTGGGCCGCGCTGCCGAGCGACACATGGACGTACGTGACCCGCCACCTCGCGGGCGCGGGCCTCGGCGAGAGCCCGGACAGTCTCGCCAACCAGTCCCTGCACGGCGCGCTGCTGCGGATCGGTCTCGAAGGGCCGCTGGAGATCGCGCTGTTCGCCGTCCTGGCCGCGGCCGTCTGCTTCGTCGGGCTGCGCCGTGCGGCGCGTTACGCCCTGGACGGCCAACTGCTGCTGGCCGTCGCGATCACCGGCTGCGTGGCCGTCGCCGTCTCGCCCACCGCGTGGCAGCACCAGTTGCTGTGGCTGCTGCTCGCGCTCGTCGGGCGGGTCGGCACCCGGGCCGCGGACCGGCCCGTGTGGCCGGCGGTCGTGGTGATAGTCATGACGCTGCCCGGCAAGATGATGCTGCCGAACATGACGCTCCTGCACCCGGTGCGGGACAACGTGCTGCTGATCGCGGCCCTGGCCGCCGCCTGCGCCGTCCCCTTCCAGACCCGTACGTCGCCGTACTTCGCGCGGCCGATCGCGACCGAGTACGCGAAGCCGGTCGCCGCGCGCTTCAGACGGGTGCCGCTCGCGCCGTTCTGGCGGCGGCTGGTCACCCGGCCGAACCTGCTGCTCGAACTCCTCGCCATCCGCGTCGGCTACTCCGTCTACTCGCACATCCGGGCCGCCGCCACCGGCGGACGCGAGGCCGCCGAGTCGCACGCCCACCAGGTCATCGCCATCGAGGAAGCTCTCGGCATCGACATCGAGCGCTGGGCCAACCACGCCGTCGTGAAGGCGAGTTGGGCGGAAGGATTCTTCGACTTCTACTACACCTCGTTCCACTTCGTCGTGCCGCTGGCCATCCTCGCCGTCCTGTACGTACGGCGGCCCGCCGACTACCGCTGGGCGCGCGCCTCGCTCGCCTTCGCGACGCTGCTCGCGCTGCTCGGCTTCTGGCTCTACCCGCTGGCTCCGCCGCGGCTGATGCCGGGCCTGGACTACATCGACACGGTGCACGGCCCGCAGGACCTGGCCAACCCGGACTACGGTCCGATGACCACCATCACCAACCAGTACGCGGCCATGCCGTCACTGCACTTCGGCTGGTCGCTGTGGTGCGGGATCGTGATCGTGCTGCTGGCGCCCAAGATGTGGATGAAGCTCCTGGGGCTGCTCCACCCGCTCCTCACCGTCTGCGCGATCGTCGCGACGGCCAACCACTGGGTGCTCGACGCGGTGGGCGGCGCGGTCGTCGTGGGCGCGGGCTTCACCCTCACCTACGTCCTGTCGGGACCGCGCAGGCTCCGGCGGACGGTGCGGCCGACGCTGAAGCCGGGGGCGGTGGAAGTGCCGGGAGCCGTCACGGGGCTGAAGACCGCGGACGCGGAACGACCG
>NZ_JAAPBF010000212.1 GCF_022695985.1 Streptomyces sp. NP-1717
GAGCCGCCCGGCCCGGTCCAGGCCGAGACGCAGACGTCCGCGGCGGCCGGCACGGGCGTGCCGACTATCCACAGGAGTCCCGTGACCACCAGGGTCCGTACGACAAATGATCGGTTCACGGCGGCAGCATGAAACAACGCCGCCTGCGGCATGCCGAAATACTGCTGGATTCGCCTGATCGTGGGGAATCGAGGCTTTCCGTGTTTCTTTCTGAAGATTCTTTGAAGTCCGTTGAACGCTCCTCACCCCTCCGCGCGTACTTAGGGCCATGAACGGCGCGGCCTGGCGCCCCAACTGGCTTACGAACTACGGGAGTTGACATGAACACCTGGCGGAACGCCTCGCTCGCGGTGACCGCGGTGGCCGTACTGGTCCTGACGACGGCGTGCGGTCAGGAGAAGGGCGAGAGCCCCAACGGTCAGGCGGTCGGCGCCGCGGCTCCCGCCGACGGCGGCTACGGATCGGACGGCGGCTACGGCGACGAGTCGGCGACCGAGCCCAAGACGGCCGGTCAACTCGCCGTGTGGGACAGCAAGAAGCTCGGCGAGGTCGTCACGGACAGCGAGGGCATGACGCTCTACCGGTTCGACAACGACACGGCCGAGCCGCCCAAGTCGAACTGCGCCGGCGAGTGCGAGAAGGCGTGGCCGGTCGTCGCGGCGGGCGACGTCAAGGCGGCGGCGGGCACCGACGCGTCGAAGATCGGAGAGGTCACCCGCGCCGACGGCACCAAGCAACTGACCCTCGGTGGCTGGCCGATGTACCGCTACGCCAAGGACGAGAACCCCGGCGACGCCAACGGGCAGGGTGTGGGCGGCACTTGGTTCGCCTCGGCCCCCGACGGGAAGAAGGCCGCACTCGGTGCCTCCGGGGGTGACGAGGCCGGGGCCTCCGAGGCCGATCTCGCCGGACTGTCCGTCCGGAAGGACCCCAAGCTCGGTGAAATCGTCGTGGACTCCAAGGGTATGACGGTATATCGGTTCAAGAAGGACAGCGCGTGGCCGATGAAGACCGCCTGCACCGGTGCCTGCCTCGAGAAGTGGCCGGTCGTCGCCCCTGTCGACAAGAACGACACCGAGGGCATCATCAAGAAGGGCTTCGTGACGTTCGACCGGCCCGACGGAATCAAGCAGCAGACCATCGACTGCTGGCCGATCTACACCTTCGCCGGCGATGCCAAGCCCGGTGACACCAATGGTCAGGGCGTCGGCGGCACCTGGTATGCCGTCGCTCCCGACTCGAAGCTGGTCGGAGCGCCCAAGTAGTCCCCACGTCGCGCCTCCGACCGAGCGGTCCGCCGTCACGCCCCCGTGCGTGACGGCGGACTGTTTGCGTGTCAGAGTTCGAGTGTGACCGAGAACGGACCGCTAATTTCCGTTTCAGCTCGCTCTCTTGGCGGGCGATCAGTAGCCTCGGCTCGAACACCGGCCAGGTACAAGGCCGTTCACCCGTGGCTGACTTGTTGGAGATCTCGATGGAGCGTCCCGCCTGGGCACCGCAGGGCATCGACATATCGGTGCCGAGCGTTTCCCGCATTTATGACTACTATTTGGGCGGTTCGCACAATTTCGAAGTGGACAGGGAAGCGGCCCGTAAGGCAATGGAGTTCATGCCGGGACTTCCCAAGATCATGCAGGCGAATCGGGCGTTCATGCGCCGCGCCGTCCGTTTCGCCGTCGGCGAGGGCGTGACCCAGTTCCTCGACATCGGCTCCGGGATTCCGACGTTCGGCAATGTCCACGAGATCGCCCAGGCCGCGGACCCGGACGCCCGGGTGGTGTACGTGGACCACGACCCGGTCGCCGTGGCGCACAGCAAGGCGGTGCTCGAAGGCAACGACAACGCCGCCGTCGTGGCCGCCGATCTCCGCAGACCCCCGCAGATCCTCGACAGTCCGGAGGTCCGGGGGCTGCTCGACCTGAGCCGGCCGGTCGGCCTGCTGCTGGTCTCCGTCCTGCACTTCCTGGAGGACGAGGACAAGCCCTTCCAGGCCGTCACCGAGCTGATCGAAGCCCTCGCCCCCGGCAGCCTCGTCGTCGTGTGCCACGCCTCGTACGCGGGCATCCCGCTGCCCCAGGAACGGGTCGCCGGCACGGTGGGTGTCTACAAGGACATCCGCAACCCGCTGGTCATGCGCACGCGCGAGGAGATCGCCCGGTTCTTCGACGGCTGCGACCTCGTCGAGCCCGGCCTGGTGCCCATGGGGAACTGGCGGCCCGAGAGCTCCGACGGCCAGGAGGACCCGTACGCGTCCTCCGGGTTCGCCGGCGTGGGACGCAAGGCGTGATGGTACCGGCGGAGGTCCCCGACGAAGCGGCGGAACCGGACGGACTGGAGGACCGGCTCAGGCGGTTCGCGACGATCTGGAGCCGGGCGATCTTCCCGGCGACGGCCACGTCCCTGACCCGGCCCGAGTTCGAACAGCATCTGCTGCCCCTGGCGCGCCGGCTGAGGGACGCCCTGCACGACAAGATCTTCGACGCCGCGCCCGCGCACGGTGTCGGGGGCGCACTGGTCGCCGTGCACTGCACGGACCCGGAGACGCTCGCCCGCTCGCTGGGCGTCGTCGACGCCTATCTGGTGCTCTACTGCGGCGCGACGGCCGATCCGGCCGACGAACTGGCCGCCGAGGAACTGCGGGCGCGCTGCGCCCGGCTCCAGCACGCGCTCGCCGCCGGGTTCGCCCTGGCGCTGCGCGAACGCACCCTCACCGAGCAGGAGGCCATCGCGCGCTCCGCGCTCGCGGCGCGCGGTGTCGCCGAGGACGCGCTGCACGCCACTGAGGCCCGGTTCCGCGCGGTGTTCGAGGGCGCGGCGATCGGCATCGGCATCGCCGACCTCGACGGTCATGTGCTGGAGGTCAACAACACCCTCACCCAGATGATGGGCGGTCTCGAACACCACGTCCGCAGCAGGAACGTCGGCGAGTGGGTGCACCCCGACGACGGACCGCAGGTCTGGCGGATGCACGGTGAGCTGGTTCGCGGCGAACGGGAGAGCTTCCGTACGGAGAAACCGTTCTTCCGCAACGACGGCACGGTCCTGTGGACCAATCTGACCGTCTCGCTGCTCCGGGACGTCGACGGAGAGCCGCAGTACCAGCTCGCGTTGCTGGAGGACACCACCGAGCGGCGGCTGCTCAATCTGCGGCTGCGCTACGAGGCAACCCACGACGCCCTCACCGGACTGCCCAACAGGACGCTGTTCTTCGAGCGTCTGGAGAAGGCGCTCGCCCCCGCCAGTCAGACGCCGAAGGAGCCGGCGGGGCAGACGGCGAAGGAAGCCACGAAGGAGACCCCGCAGCCGGCCCGCTTCGGCCTCTGCTACCTCGATCTCGACGGCTTCAAGGCGATCAACGACAGCCTCGGCCACTCCGCCGGCGACCGGATGCTGGTCGAGGTCGCGGACCGGCTCCAGAGCTGCGCCACGGCTCCCGGCGAGATGGTGGCCAGACTCGGCGGCGACGAGTTCGTGGCGCTGACCACGGGGCCCGACTCCGTACGCGAGGTGAACGACCTCGCCTCGCGCATCCTCGGCGCGCTCGCCACCCCGATCAGCCTGGACGGCCGTGAGTTCACCGTCCGGGGCAGCATCGGCATCGTGGAGGGCAAGGCGGGGGGGTGCACCGCGGCGGAGGTGCTGCGCAGCGCCGACATCACGATGTACCGGGCCAAGTCGGCGGGCGGCAACCGCTTCGAGCACGCCGATCCCGAGGCCGACGCCCGCGCCATCACCCGGCACGGGCTGACCACGGCGCTGCCGACCGCGCTGGAGCGCGGCGAGTTCTTCATCGAGTACCAGCCGCTGGTGCATCTCGCCGACGGCACGGTGCACGGAGCCGAGGCGCTGGTGCGCTGGAGCCACCCGACCCACGGGGTGCTCAGCCCCGACCGGTTCATCCCGCTCGCCGAGCACACCGGGCTGATCGTGCCGCTCGGGCGCTGGGTGCTGGAGCAGTCCGTGCGGCAGGCGAAGGCGTGGCAGGAGGAGCTGGCGGCCGGCACGTTCGCGGGCCCGGTGCGGATCAACGTCAACCTCTCACCGGCCCAGCTCCACCATCCCGGCCTCGTCGCCGACACGGTGGAGGTGCTGGAGCGCATCGGCCTCGCGCCGGGCTCGCTCTGCCTGGAGGTCACCGAGTCCGCGCTGATCGGCGCGGACGAGGATCTGCTCAAACCGCTTCGGCAGCTCGCCGAGATGGGCGTCGACATCGCGCTCGACGACTTCGGCACCGGCTACTCCAACCTCGCCAATCTGCGCAGGCTGCCGTTGAGCGTGCTCAAGCTGGACCGTTCCTTCACGCAGGGGATGCAGCAGCACCCGGCCGACGCGGTCGACATCAAGATCGTCGAGGGCATCGTCTCGCTCGCGCACAGCCTGGAACTGGCCGTGACGGTGGAGGGCGTGGAGACCGGGACGCAGGCGGACCACCTGAGACGGCTGGGCTGTGACACGGCGCAGGGCTGGTACTACGCGCGTCCGGGCCCGCCCGACATGCTGCACACCCTGTCGCTGGCGGACGCGGTCTGACACCGTCCGGAGCGGGTGGCCGGCCGGCCACCCGCTCCCGCTACGCGCGTCGCGTGTCCGTCTCCGCGGCACGGCCGCCGCCCGTACGGCCCCGCGCCCGCGTGCTGAACAGCACCTTCTGGAGTTCGCGCGCGGCGCGCGGGGGCGCCACGTCACTGCGGTGCGCGAGCGCGATCGTACGGCGCAGCCCCGGCGGTGCCAGCGGTGTCATCCGCAGATCGCGACCCGCCTGCTCGGCCACCATGCTCGGCACCACCGCCACCCCGAGACCGGCGCGTACGAAACCGAGCACGGCGTCCATCTCGCCGCCCTCGACCGTGAACGTCGGCTCGAACCCCTCGGCCCGGCAGGCGGCCACGGTCAGTTCCCGCAGGTCGTAACCGTGCCGGAACATCACCAGCTGCTCGTGGCGGAGATCGGAGATCCGCACGGGCCGGCGCGGACCGGGCGCCGCGGCCGACGAGACCACGACCAGGTCCTCGTGCAGCAACTCGACCGTCGTCAGAGCCGGTGACGGGGTCGGCAGCGGGAGCACCACCAGGGCGAAGTCCAGGGCGCCGCGCGCCAGTTCGCGTACGAGATCGTGCGAACCGCTCTCCTCGATCAGCAGCTCGATGCCCGGGTGCCGGTCGTGGAACTCGCGCAGCACCTCGGGCAGCAGACCGGTACACAGGCTCGGCGGCGCGCCGAGCCGTACCCGGCCGCGCCGCAGCTGGACCAGCTCCTGCACCTCGTGGCGCGCGGTCTCCGCGTCGGCGAGGATCCGCCGGGCCGTCGGCAGCAGGGCCTCGCCCGCGTCGGTGAGGGCGACATTGCCCCGCGCCCGGCCGAACAGCTCGGCACCCAGCTCCTTCTCCAGGGCCCGGATCTGCTGGGAGAGCGACGGCTGGGACACATGCACCCGCTCGGCGGCCCTGGTGAAGTGGAGGGTCTCCGCGACGGCGACGAAGTAGACGAGCTGCTGGAACTGCATGCGGCCATGATAAACACCACGATAGGCACAGCCTATGGACATGAGCCGAACCATGTCTTGGACCTCTCGGTTCCCCCGCCCCTACCGTGCGTGTCATGGCTCTGGCAACGCGTACGGACAAACGGGCGGACCGGAAGGCGGGCGGCGATCCGGGCGGCGATCCGGCCGGCGGACGCCCCGGCAAGCGGCCCTCGGCGCTCGGCACCCTGTGGGGCTCCACGGTCGGCAAGAAGGCCGTCATGGCCGTCAGCGGCCTGATCCTGCTCGGCTATCTCGTCGCGCATCTGCTGGGCAACCTGAAGATCTTCTTCGGCCCCGGTGAGTTCAACGCGTACGGACACTGGCTGCGGACCATGGGCGCGCCCGTCCTGCACCACGAGTGGGCCCTGTGGATCGTGCGCGTCGTCCTGCTCGCCGCCGTCGTCCTGCACGGCGTCTGCGCGTACCAGCTCAGCCGCCGCGACATCGCCGCCCGCCCCACCGCCTACGTACACAAGCGCCGCCGCGCCAGCTACGCCACGCGCACCATGCGCTGGGGCGGGATCATTCTCGTGCTGTTCATCGTCTGGCACCTGCTCGACCTCACGACGCTCACCGTCAACGAGAACGCCGAGCCCGGCAAGCCGTACGAGAACGTCGTCGCCACCTTCTCCACCTGGTACGGCAACGTCATCTACATCACCGCGATGCTCGCCGTCGGCATGCACGTCCGGCACGGCTTCTGGAGCGCCGCACAGACCCTCGGCATGGGCAGCGCCACCCGTGACCGCGTACTGAAGATCACGGCCAACGGCCTCGCGCTCGTGCTGACCGTCGGCTTCATCTCCCTGCCCGTAGGCGTCATGACCGGACTGGTGAGCTGACATGGACGACCGCCTCCCGCCCACGTACACCGACTACACGACCGGCGAACCCCTCGCCGACACCAAGGCCCCGGCCGGCCCCGTCGCCGAGCGCTGGGACACCCGCCGCTTCGAGGCCAAGCTGGTCAACCCCGCCAACCGCCGCAAGCACACCGTCATCGTCGTCGGCACCGGACTCGCCGGCGGCGCCGCGGGCGCCACGCTCGCCGAACAGGGCTACCACGTCGTCCAGTTCTGCTACCAGGACTCACCGCGCCGCGCCCACTCCATCGCCGCCCAGGGCGGCATCAACGCCGCCAAGAACTACCGCAACGACGGCGACTCCATCCACCGTCTCTTCTACGACACCGTCAAGGGCGGCGACTTCAGGGCCCGCGAGTCCAACGTCCACCGGCTCGCCCAGATCTCCGTCGAGATCATCGACCAGTGCGTCGCCCAGGGAGTGCCCTTCGCCCGCGAGTACGGCGGCCTCCTCGACACCCGCTCCTTCGGCGGCGTCCAGGTCTCCCGCACCTTCTACGCCCGCGGCCAGACCGGCCAGCAACTGCTGCTCGGCGCCTACCAGGCGCTCTCCCGGCAGATCGCCGCGGGAAGCGTCGAGATGCACCCGCGCACCGAGATGCTCGACCTGATCGTCGTCGACGGCCGCGCCCGCGGCATCGTCGCCCGCGACCTGATCTCCGGCAAGGTGTCCACCTACTTCGCCGACGCCGTCGTCCTCGCGTCCGGCGGCTACGGCAACGTCTTCTACCTGTCGACCAACGCCAAGAACAGCAACGCCACCGCCGTCTGGCGCGCCCACCGGCGCGGCGCCCACTTCGCCAACCCCTGCTTCACCCAGATCCACCCCACCTGCATCCCGCGCTCCGGCGACCACCAGTCCAAGCTCACCCTGATGAGCGAGTCGCTGCGCAACGACGGCCGCATCTGGGTGCCGAAGGCACACGGCGACACCCGCCCGCCCGCCGAGATCCCCGAGGACGAGCGCGACTACTACCTGGAGCGGATCTACCCCTCCTTCGGCAACCTCGTCCCGCGCGACATCGCATCGCGCGCCGCGAAGAACGTCTGCGACGAGGGCCGTGGCGTCGGTCCCGGCGGCCAGGGCGTCTACCTCGACTTCGCCGACGCGATCCGCCGGCTCGGCCGCAAGGCGGTCGAGGAGAAGTACGGCAACCTCTTCGAGATGTACGAGCGCATCACCGCCGAGGACCCGTACCAGGTGCCGATGCGCATCTACCCCGCGATCCACTACACGATGGGCGGACTCTGGGTCGACTACGACCTCCAGACCACCGTGCCGGGGCTGTTCGCGATCGGCGAGGCCAACTTCTCCGACCACGGCGCCAACCGGCTCGGCGCGTCCGCGCTGATGCAGGGCCTGGCGGACGGCTACTTCGTCCTGCCCTCGACGATCAACGACTACCTGGCCCGCAACCCGCACCAGGACGAGATCGGCGACGACCACCCGGCGGTCGCCGAGGCCGTCGCCGAGACCGAGGACCGGCTGCGGCTGCTGCTCGCCGTCGACGGCGACCGCACCCCCGACTCCTTCCACCGCGAGATCGGCGAACTGCTCTGGGAGCACTGCGGGATGGCCCGCAGCGAGAACGGACTGCGCAAGGCGCTGAGTCGCATTCCGCAGATCCGCGAGGAGTTCTGGCGCCGCATCAAGGTGCCGGGCACCGGCGAGGAGCTCAACCAGTCGCTGGAGAAGGCCAACCGCATCGTCGACTACCTGGAGCTCGCCGAGCTGATGTGCCTCGACGCGCTGCACCGAGCCGAGTCCTGCGGCGGCCACTTCCGCGAGGAGTCCCAGACCGACGGCGGCGAGGCGGAACGGCACGACGACACCTTCTCGTACGCGGCTGCCTGGGAGTTCACCGCCACCGGTACCGCGCCCGTCCTGCACAAGGAAGACCTCGTCTTCGAGTACGTCCACCCCACCCAGCGGAGCTACGCATGAGGCTCACCCTGCGCGTCTGGCGGCAGAGCGCCGCCGACGCCACCGGCGCCATGGTCACGTACGACATCGACGGCATCTCCGAGGACATGTCGTTCCTGGAGATGCTCGACACGCTCAACGAGCGGCTGATCCTCGACGGCGACGACCCGGTCGCCTTCGACCACGACTGCCGCGAGGGCATCTGCGGCGCCTGCGGCGTCGTCATCAACGGCGACGCCCACGGCCCGGAACGCACCACCACCTGCCAGCTCCACATGCGGCACTTCACCGACGGCGACACCATCGACGTCGAGCCGTGGCGGGCCGGGGCGTTTCCCGTCGTCAAGGACCTGGTCGTGGACCGGTCGGCCTTCGACCGGATCATCGGGGCCGGCGGCTACATCAGCGCCCCCACCGGCTCCGCCCCCGAGGCCCACGCCACGCCCGTGCCCAAGGCGGACGCCGACTTCGCGTTCGAGCACGCCGAGTGCATCGGCTGCGGCGCGTGCGTGGCCGCGTGCCCCAACGGCTCGGCGATGCTCTTCACCTCGGCCAAGGTCAACCACCTCAACGTGCTGCCCCAGGGCGCGCCGGAGCGGGAGACCCGGGTCCTGGACATGGTCGCGACCATGGACGAGGAGGGCTTCGGCGGCTGCACACTGGCCGGTGAGTGCGCCACGGCCTGCCCGAAGGGCATCCCGCTGCCGTCGATCACGGCGATGAACAAGGAGTGGCTGCGGGCGACCCGCAAGGTGGCCCGGTAGGCCGTGTCCTTCGCGTCGTACGCCCTCCGCCGGGCACGCCTCAACTCCCGGTGCCCGCACCGAGACCCGCGATCCGTGCCAGGCGGGTGAACGACTCCAGGAGGGCGTCGCGGTCGTACGTGCTGGTCGTCACCAGTACCTCGTCGGCGGCGCTCTCGGCGATCACCGACCCCAGGGCCTCGGCGACCTGTTCCTCGGTGCCCTGGACATGCCCGCGCAGCCCCGACTCGTAGAACTCCCGCTCCTTCGCGGTCATCGCCAGCGTCCCGATCCGCTCGGCCGGCGCGAGCGGCGGGAAGACGCCGCGGGTGCGGGAGTGGGCCATCGACCACGCCTCGGGTATCAGCAGCCGGCGCGCCTCCTCCTCGCTCGCGGCGACCGCCACCGTTCCCGCGACGACCACGTACGGCCGGTCCGACCAGACGGAGGGGCGGAAGCCGTCCCGATAGCGCTCCACGGCCCGCAGCATCCGCTCCCGGCCGCGCAGATCGCCCACGACCATCGGCAGACCGGCCGCGGCCGCGATGTCCGCGCCCTCGCCCATGGCCAGGACGAACGGGGCGGGGCGCAGGCCCTCGGCGGGCAGGGCGTGGACCTGCGGGTAGAGGCTCTGGTCGCCGGTGAACCAGCCGAGCAGTTCCTCTATCTGTGCGGCGAAGTCCTCAGGGTTGCGGACGGCGCGCTTGTCCTTGCCGAGCGCCCGGCGGATCCCGTCCGTGAAGCCGACCGAGCGGCCGATGCCCATGTCGATCCGGCCGGGGAACAGCGACTCCAGCACCCCGAACTGCTCGGCCACGACCAGCGGGCGGTGGTTGGGCAGCATCACCCCGCCCGTACCGACGCGGATCGTGGAGGTCGCGGCGGCGACGGCCGCCGCCAGGACCGTGGGCGCCGAGCCCGCGACCCCGGGCACGCTGTGGTGCTCGGAGACCCAGAACCGGTGGTAGCCGAGCGCTTCCAGCCGCCCCGCGAGGCGAACGGTGTCACGCAGCGCCTCGGGAGCGTCCTGGCCCTCACGGGTGCGGGACCGGTCGAGTACGGAGAATCGGGTGTTCGCGATCACTGACGTCACCTCTGTTCCAACAGTGACGCGGCGCCAGGATTCCCCGGCCCTTCTCTAGGCTGGGCGTGTGACGGACAACAGGCGTGTGACGGGTGACAGGCGTGTGACGGGCGACAGCAGACCACTGGCCGTATTCGATCTGGACGGGACGCTCGCCGAGACCGCGCACCGCCAGCACTTCCTGGAGCGCAGGCCCAAGGACTGGAACGGCTTCTTCGACGCGGCGGGTGAGGACACGCCGCTGTCCGAGGGAGTGGCGCTGGTCCTCAGGAGCGCCGAGGAGTGCGAGGTCGTGTATCTGACCGGCCGTCCCGAGCGCTGCCGCCGGTCCACGCTGACCTGGCTGCGGGCGAACGGACTGCCGGACGGTCAGGTGTTCATGCGCCGCAACGACGACCGGAGGCCCGCCCGGACCACCAAGGTGGAGCGGTTGCGCGCGCTGGCCGCGAAGCGGGAGATCCGCGTCCTCGTGGACGACGACGAGCTGGTGTGCGACGCCGCGGAGCGGGCCGGGTTCCGGGTCGTACGCGCGTGCTGGGCGAGCACGTCACAGGCGCTGAAGGACGGGCAGGAGCGCGAGGGGCGCACCTGAGACGCCGCCCCTCGTCGAGGGCGGCGGATCGCGGTGAGGCGGCGGACCGCGGCACGGCGGTACGGCGTCGGTCTCAGCCCGCCGTGTCGCCGTCCTCCAGGCGGAAGCCGACCTTGAGCCCGACCTGGTAGTGCTCGATCTGCCCGTCGACGATATGGCCGCGGACCTGCGTCACCTCGAACCAGTCGAGCCCGCGGAGCGTCTGGGACGCCCGGCCGATTCCGTTGCGGATGGCCTCGTCGACGCCCGCCTCGGAGGTGCCGTAGATCTCGGTGACCCGGTAGGTGTGGTTGCTCATGAGGTCGTTCTCCTCTTCGCGCCGGTCGCGGTCTCACTCCACCGTGCCCCACCGCACGGCGGCGCGCGCGCCGGGAAGCAGGCTCCGCACGGGGAGCACCGGGCGCCTCCGGCCTGGGCACGGGGCTTGACCGGTCCCCTGGTCCATACCAAAATCGCGCCAATGCCCGTGCGAGCACCAGTTGCTCCCCCCACGTCGGGTTTCACTCTTATCTGCCGCATGCCAGAAGGTGACCTACGTGAAAAACCGCTTCCTTGCCGGTTCCGCCGTGTTCGCGTCCTCCCTCGCACTCGTGGGATGCGGGATGCTCCCCGGCGGCGACGACAAGGTCATCACCATCTGGCTCATGAAGGACAGCGTCTCCACCGCGTACCTGGACAGGTTCACCGAGGCCTACGAGAAGGAGAACCCCTCGGTCGAGCTGGAGGTCAAGATCCAGGAGTGGACCGGGATCGGCAAGAAGGTGATGGCCGCGCTGGACTCCGAGGACGCGCCGGACATCATCGAGGTGGGCAACACCCAGGTCGCGCAGTACGCGGAGAGCAACGGCCTGCGGGACCTCACGCTGGAGTCCGTACGGGACCTGGGGAGCGAGGACTGGCTGCCCGGCCTCGCCGAGCCCGGCAGCATCAACGGCTCGCAGTTCGGCATCCCCTGGTACGCCGCCAACCGCGTCGTCATCTACAACAAGGACCTCTTCGCGGAGGCCGGCATCGAGGAGCTGCCCAAGACCCGCGCCGAGTGGCTGGACATCACGGCCCAGCTCGACCAGGGGGGACAGCAGGGCATCTATCTGGCCGGTCAGGACTGGTACACCCTCTCCGGTTTCATCTGGGACGAGAACGGCGAACTGGCGGTCGAGTCGGGCGGCGCGTGGGAGGGCCGGCTCGACACTCCCGAGGCGATCAGGGGCATGAAGTTCTACAAGGAGTTGCAGGCGCTCGGCGACGGTCCGAAGGACTCCGACGAGGTCACCCCGGAACAGGAGGCCGAGTTCGCGAAGGGCGACATCGCGCAGATCATCGACACCCCCAACTCCGCCGTCCAGATCGAGGAGAAGAACCCGGACCTCAAGGGCAAGCTCGGCTTCTTCCCGGTACCCGGCAAGACCGCCGAGGCACCCGGCGCCGTCTTCACGGGCGGCTCCGATCTCATCGTCCCCAAGAACTCCTCGCACCGGTCGGCGGCCGTCGAGGTGGTCAAGGCGCTCGCGGGTGAGAAATGGCAGACGGATCTGGCCAAGACGATGAGCTACGTGCCGAACAAGACGACGCTCGCGGACGTCATCGAGGGCCAGGAGGCCACGGCCGCGATGGCGGCGGGCGCGGCGGAGGGGCGCGCGACCCCGAACTCGCCGAAGTGGGCCAACGTCGAGCTGGACAACCCGATCAAGCCGTACATGACGGCCGTTCTGCAGGGTGAGGACCCGCAGGCGGCCGCGCAGGCGGCGGACGCGAAGATATCGGCGGCGCTGCGGTAGTTCGCGCGCGGTGGCCGAGGACGCCTCGCGCCGGCGGGCGTGCGGTCCACGGGACCACCGGGCAGCCGGGTGACGGACCGGCGGGGACAGGCGCTTTGCCAACGCCTTACCCGCCAGTTCCGGCCATTCAGCCGTCCCACATCCCCGCTCCGCCGGGCTGTCATGTCGAATCCAGCCGGACACGGAAGAAACAAGGTGCCCGGGTCGCCTCGTGGCGTCCCCCGTAGCGCTCGTTCCTCCG
>NZ_JAAPBF010000213.1 GCF_022695985.1 Streptomyces sp. NP-1717
CCGACTGCTCGCCGAGGCGCTCGCCTCGGCACTGAAACTGCGTGGGCACCGGGTGCTCGCCGCCGCCGCGCCCACGGCCGGCGCCGCCGAACTGGTCGTGAGCCGGGCACCCGAGGTGTGCCTCATGGGGACGGCGGCACCGGCCGGTCCCGGCGCCTTCGACCCGATCGTACGGATCCGGCGCGACCGCCCGCAGGTGGCGGTGGTGGTCCTGGGGCCGGTGCCGAATCCGCGCGGCATCGCCGCCGCGTTCGCGGCCGGGGCGTGCGGATACGTACGGCACGACGAACGCATCGAGGGCGTGGAGCGGGCCATCGTGAAGGCGCGGGCGGGCGACGCGGCCGTGGCGCCGGGGCTGTTGCAGGGCGCGTTCACCGAACTGCTGAATCCGGTGGCCCAGCCGGACGACGAGGGGCAGCGCCTGCTGCGGATGCTCACACCGCGCGAGGTCGAGGTGCTGGTGCGGGTCGCCGAGGGGGAGGACACCCGGCTGATCGCCGCCGGTATGGGGATCGCGCCGAGCACCGCCCGTACGCATGTGCAGCGGGTGCTGATGAAGCTGGGCGTGGGCTCCCGGCTGGAGGCGGCGGCGCTGGCCGCGCGGACGGGGCTGCTGGACCGGGCCATGAACGAGTGATCGCCGGACGGGCCGCGTGCGCGGCCGGTCCGGCGATCGGGACGAGGCGCGGCGGCGGGCCGCGCGGCGGTTACTTCCCGTCGCCGGGCGCGTCCGCTCCGTCCGCCGCGGTCGGCGGGGGTATCTCCGTCGGGCGCAGCTTCATCCAGCCCAGGAAGAACAGGCCGAGCGCCAGCATCGCCAGCCCCGTCCAGAGGTTGATGTTGACGCCCTCGGCCTTCTCCATGTCCGCGTCGGACACGAAGACACCGGCGACGGTGACGATCACCCCGTACAGCGTGAACAGACCGCCGATGATGAGCCGGATGTCGAACAGGCGGGCCGCCGTGGCGGACTTGCTCTCCAGTTCGGAGACTTCCTTGTGCAGGTCGGACATGGTGTGTGCCTCCGTTTCTGTCAGAACGAGTACGGGATGTAGCAGGCCGCGGCGAGGACGATCGCACCCCAGCCGAGCAGGGCGGGCCTGCGGTACCACGCGTCGTCGCCCTCGGCCGGTGCCTCCGACATGCCGGGTGACGTCGTCCCGTAGACCAGGCCCGCGAGTTCGGACTCCGGCTTCGGCGCGGTGAACAGCGTGACGGCGACCATCACCACCGCGCCGGCGACGAAGCCGACGATCGCGGAGACGAAGTTGGCGCCCTGGTCGCTGGGTATGTCGATGACGCCCTGCTTGTAGATCCAGAAGTAGTTGACCATCGCGGCCGTCGTACCGGCGACCAGACCCCAGGCACCGGACTTCATCGAGGCCCGCTTCCAGAACATGCCGATGATGAAGACCACGAACATCGGCACGTTGAAGAAGGAGAACAGGGTCTGGAGGTAGCTCATGATGTTGGAGAAGCTGGCGGCGATGAACGCCGTGCCGACGGAGGCCATGACACCGATCGCGGTGATCAGCCGTCCGAAGCGCAGGTAGTACGTGTCCTCGCGGTCCTTGACCACGTACTTCTGCCAGATGTCGGTGGTGAAGACGGTGTTGAACGACGACACGTTCGCCGCCATGCCGGCCATGAAGGCGGCCATCAGACCCGTGACGGCGAGCCCGAGCACCCCGTTGGGCAGCAACTCCTGCATCAGCAGCGGTATCGCGTCGTTGTACGTGAGGTCCGAGCCCGCCGTGCCTATCTTCGGCACGATCACCGCGGCCACCAGGCCGGGGATCATCACCGCGAAGACGATGAAGATCTTCGGGAACGCGGCGATCAGCGGGGTGCGTTTGGCGGCGGAGAGGTTCTTGGCGGAGAGCGCGCGCTGCACCTCGGCGAAGTTGGTCGTCCAGTAGCCGAAGGAGAGCACGAAGCCGAGGCCGAGGATGATCGTCAGCCAGTTGGCGCCGAGCGGGTTGGCGTCGCCGATGCCCGTACCGCCCCAGGCGCTCAGGAAGTTGTCACCCTTGCTCGCGCTCAGCGAGCCGGTCAGACCGTCCCAGCCGCCGACCCGCTTGAGGCCGAGGACCGTGAGGGGGATGAGGGCCGCGAGGATGACGAAGAACTGGAGCACTTCGTTGTAGATCGCCGAGGAGAGACCGCCGACGGTGATGTACGCGAGGACGAAGAACCCGGCGACGACGATCGAGACCCACTGGGGCCAGCCGAGCAGCGCCTCGACCACGATCGACAGGGCGTAGAGGTTGACGCCCGCGATGAGGATGGCGGCGAAGGCGAAGAGGACCGAGCTGAGCAGGTGCGCCGACTTGTCGAAGCGCTGGAGCAGGAACTCGGGGACGGACCGCACCTTGGAGCCGTAGTAGAACGGCATCATCACCAGGCCGAGGAAGACCATGGCGGGGATCGCGCCGATCCAGTACCAGTGGACGACGGCCACGCCGTACTGGGCGCCGGTCGCGGCCATGCCGAGGATCTCGGTCGCGCCCAGGTTGGCGGCGACGAACGCGAGGCCGGTGACCCAGGCCGGCAGTGATCTGCCGGAGAGGAAGAAGTCGAGACTGGTCTTGACGCTCGCCCGGGCGGCGAAGCCGATGCCGAGGACCACGATGAAGTAGATCGCCAGGATCGCGTAGTCGAGGCCGTTCGTGGGAAGCCGAAGTCCTTCGGCCAGGTAGTACGTGGGGGACTGCATGGGGGTACCCGCTTCGTCGCGTGAACGTTTCGTCGGTGGAGCCTGCAATGACTCCGTGGAACTTACGCCTCCTATTAACGAAACTGAACACTTTTGATGGTGTTCTTTGTTCGATCGTGATCGAGTGTCGCAGCCGTTGACGTAGGTGTTGGCTCGTGGTTAGTTATGTTTAGTTCTGTTTGGGTGCGGGCTCGGGTGCGGCCGGAGGAAGAAGACGATGAAGAAGACGGTGACGGCGCTCGCCGACGGCCGGGAGCTGATCTACTACGACTCCCGTGACGGTGCCGTACGCGACGCCGTGGACCGGCGGCCCCTCGAACCGATCTCCACCACCTCCGGGATCCGCCGCGACCCGCTGCTCGGCGACGCGGTCGCCGTCGCCTCGCACCGCCAGGGCCGCACCTACCACCCGCCGGCCGGCGAATGCCCGCTCTGCCCCACCGACACCGCCGCGGGCCGGCTCAGCGAGATCCCCGACAGCGACTACGACGTGGTCGTCTTCGAGAACCGCTTCCCCTCCCTCGCCGGGGACTCCGGACGCTGCGAAGTCGTCTGCTTCACCTCCGACCACGGTGCCTCCTTCGCCGACCTCACCGAGGAACAGGCCGGTCTCGTCCTCGACGCATGGACCGACCGCACCGCCGAACTCGCCGAACTCCCGCAGGTGGAGCAGGTGTTCTGCTTCGAGAACCGCGGCCCCGAGATCGGCGTGACCCTCGGCCACCCGCATGGGCAGATCTACGCGTACCCCTTCGTCACCCCCCGAACCGAACGGATGTCCCGCTCCGTCGCCGAGCACCGCGCCGCGACCGGGGGCAACCTCTTCGACGACGTCCTGGAGCGCGAGCGCGACGCCGGACGGGTGATTCTCACGGGTGAACACTGGGTGGCCTTCGTGCCGTACGCGGCGCACTGGCCGTACGAGGTGCACCTCTACCCGCTGCGCCGGGTGCCGGACCTGCGGGGCCTCGACGAGGCGGCGCGCGCCGAGTTCCCCGCCGTCTATCTGGAGCTGCTGCGGCGCTTCGACCGGATCTTCGGCGCGGGCGAGCCGCCGACGCCGTACATCTCCGCCTGGCACCAGGCGCCGTTGCGCCAACCGGGGCGCCACGACTTCGCACTCCACCTGGAACTTTTCACCATCCGCCGCACGTCGGGCAAGCTGAAGTTCCTCGCGGGATCCGAGTCCGGGATGGACGTCTTCATCAACGACGTACCGCCGGAGACCGCGGCCGAGCGACTGCGAGAGGTAGCGAGCGCGTGAGTGGCAAATATCTGGTGACGGGTGGCGCGGGGTATGTCGGCAGCGTGGTCGCCACGCATCTGCTGGAGGCCGGGCACGAGGTGACCGTGCTCGACGACCTCTCCACCGGCTTCCGCGAAGCGGTCCCCGAGGGCGCCGAATTCGTCGAGGGCCGGGTCCACGACGCGGTCAAGTGGCTCGACCCCTCCTACGACGCGGTCCTGCACTTCGCCGCCTCCTCCCAGGTCGGCGAGTCCGTCGCCAAACCCGAGAAGTACTGGGACAACAACGTCGGCGGCTCGATGGCGCTGCTGGAGGCCATGCGCGCGGCGGGCGTACGCAAGCTCGTCTTCTCCTCGACGGCCGCGACGTACGGCGAGCCCGTCTCCACCCCGATCACCGAGACCGACCCGACCGCGCCGACCAGCCCCTACGGCGCCACCAAGCTCGCCGTCGACCACATGATCGGCGGCGAGTGCGTGGCGCACGGGCTCGCCGCGGTCTCGCTGCGGTACTTCAACGTGGCGGGCGCGTACGGGAGTTACGGCGAGCGGCACGACCCCGAATCGCACCTGATCCCCCTCGTCCTGCAAGTCGCCCTCGGCACACGGGAGTCGGTCTCCGTGTACGGCGACGACTACCCGACCCCGGACGGCACCTGTGTACGCGACTACATCCACGTCGCCGACCTCGCCGACGCGCACCTGCTCGCCCTGACGGCCGCGGCCGAGGGGGAGCACCTGATCTGCAACCTCGGCAACGGCAGCGGGTTCTCCGTCCGCGAGGTCATCGAGACCGTACGTACCGTCACCGGGCACCCGGTGCCGGAAGTCGCGGCCGCCCGCCGCGCCGGGGACCCCGCGGTCCTGGTCGCCTCCGCCGCCACCGCGCGCGAGCGCCTGGGCTGGACACCGACCCGCGCCGACCTGGCGGGGATCGTCGCGGACGCGTGGGCGTTCGCACGCCGAGAGGAGACACCCAGGTGAGTGGTCCGAGCGTGGCCGACGGGTTCGAGGAGCTGTACGGCGCGGCGCCCGAGGGTGTGTGGGCCGCGCCCGGCCGGGTCAATCTCATCGGCGAGTACACCGACTTCAACGACGGCTTCGTGATGCCGCTCGCGCTGCCGCACACCGCCGTCGCCGCGGTCTCGCGGCGCACGGACGGCGTGCTGCGCGTGCACTCCGCCGACACCCCCGGCGGGGTGGTGCGGCTGCGCGTCGAGGAGCTGGTGCCGCTCTCCGACACCGGCTGGGCCGCGTATCCGGCGGGCGTCGTATGGGCGCTGCGCGAGGCGGGCCACGCGATACCCGGCGCCGACATCCACCTCGCGTCGACCGTGCCGACCGGCGCGGGACTCTCCTCGTCGGCGGCGCTGGAGGTCGTGACCGCGCTCGCGCTGAACGACCTCTACGAACTCCGCCTGCCGGCACCTGAGTTGGCGGTCCTCGCGCAGCGCGCCGAGAACGCGTTCGTCGGCGTCCCCTGCGGCGTCATGGACCAGATGGCCTCCGCCTGCTGCACCGACGGGCACGCCCTCCACCTCGACACCCGCGACCTCTCGCAGCGCCAGGTCCCCTTCGACCTGGCCGCCGTCGGTCTCGAACTGCTCGTCGTCGACACCCGGGTGAAGCACTCCCTGGGCGACGGCGCGTACGCGGAGCGGCGCGCCGCCTGCGAGGCCGGCGCGCGGGCGCTCGGCGCGCGCACGCTGCGTGAGGTCGAGTACGCGCATCTGCCCGCGGCGCTGGAGCGGCTGGCGGGCGAGGAGGAGAACGTACGCCGCTGCGTCCGCCATGTCGTGAGCGACAACCACCGGGTGGAGCGGGTCATCGGCCTCCTCGACGCGGGCGACGTCCGCGCGGTCGGCCCGGTCCTGGTCGAGGGCCATGTCTCGCTCCGCGACGACCTGCGGGTCTCGTGCGCCGAACTGGACCTCGTGGTGTCGTCGGCGGTCGGGGCCGGCGCGCTCGGGGCGCGGATGACGGGAGGCGGCTTCGGCGGCTCGGCGGTCGTCCTGGTCGAGGCGGCGGACGCGGACACGGTGACGAAGGCGGTCCTGGAGGCGTTCGCGACCGCGGGCCACACGGCGCCCCGTGTCTTCCCGGCGGTCCCGTCACGGGGGGCGCACCGGGTGAGCTGAGCGGTCTTCCGCGGCTCAGGTCAGGCGCTTGGTGAACAGGAACTCCGTGACGCCTGGCGGGTAGTCGGGGATGTGGCCCGCCAGGTCGTAGCCCTGCCGCCGGTAGAACGCGGGCGCCTGGAAGTCCCAGGTCTCCAGGCGCGCGTGGGTGCAGCCCCGGGCGCGGGCCAGGTCCTCCGCCTCCGTCAGCAGTCCCGTGCCGAGACCCGTGCCGCGGTGCGTCTCGTCGATCCACAGCAGGTCGACATGGAGCCAGCGCGCCCACACATGGGCCGCGAGACCGCCCGCCAGCGCGCCCGTCGACTCCTCCGTCAGCCACACGTGCAGCGGGAACTCCTCGTCGTCGGCCGATCCCCGCAGCTCCCGGAGCACCGCCGATCTGGCCGTGTTCGTCTCCCGCATCCGTTCGTGCAGCAACGCCCGTCGTTCGTTGTCGACTTCTGTCTCAAGACGGAACATGCGCCCCACCCTAACCAGCCGTTGCTGATCAGTTCTGTAAATAGTCTTCCGCTCCCGGCGCCCGCCCGTACGCTGATGCACAGCACCGGTGGGGGCCGGTGCTGTTCAGGGAAGCGAGACAGTCGGGTACGACGCCCGGGGTGGGTGGGCAGCCGCACGGCGGCGGCCGTGGCGGCATCAGTGTCCACGCGACGCGAACTCACCCCACCGGGCGCCGTACCCGCGTCGTCCGCGCCCCGACATCTGGGGGTGTCAATTGGTGCGTATCAGGGTTCTCGTGGTGGACGACCACCGCATATTCGCCGAGTCGCTGGCAGCCGCCCTCGCGGCGGAGCCCGACGTGGACGTCGCGGCCGCCGGCAGCGGTCCCGCCGCGCTGCGCTGTCTTGAGCGGGCGGCGACCGAAGGGCGCCCGTACGACGTGATGCTGGTCGACGCCGACCTCGGCATCGTCGCGGGAGCGGGGGCCGGTCCGGTCGCCCGCGCCGTACCCGACAGCGGCGAGGCCGGTCTGGGGCTCGTCGACGGCATCTCGCTGGTCGCGGGCGTGCGTTCGGGACAGCCGTCCGTGCACTGCGTGGTCCTCGCGGAGAAGGACGACCCGAGCCGCGCGGCGCTCGCGCTCCAGGCGGGCGCGTCCGGCTGGGTCGCCAAGGACTGCTCGCTGCAGCGGCTGCTGGCGGTGATCAGGGGCGTCCTGCGCGACGAGACGCATCTGCCGCCCGCGCTGCTGACGAACGTCCTGCGGGAGCTGACCGCCGCGCGCAAGCACCGCACGGACAGCGAGCGGCTGGTCGACTCGCTGACACCGCGCGAGCTGGAGGTACTGCGCTGCATGGTGGCGGGCCTGGGGCGCAAGGCGGTGGCCGAGCGCCTCTTCCTGTCCCCGCACACGGTCCGTACGCACATGCAGAACGTGCTGGGGAAGCTCGGTGTCCACTCGACACTGGCGGCGGTCGCACTGGCCCGCCGCGCGGGAGTGGGCCCGGCGGACCTGGGCGACACGGAGGCGGTGCGGGTGGGTTAGGGCGTGTCTGACGCGGCCCACCTGGCGTGCGACGCCCGGCACGCACGTGCGCCGCGTTGTCGTCGGTCACCGAGTACGTCCGCTACGAGGCTGGTCCTCCGCCTCGCGATCGCACGCACCGGCCGCCGCGCGCCCCGCCCTGCGGGCGGACGGCGCTATCGGTCAGACACGGTCCGGGCCCTGTCCACCGGACTGGACCTGGGCTCGTAATACGGAGCCTGTCCGTATCGTGGGCCGGGCCCGGGGCCGAGGGTCAGCCCGGGATGTTGTCGAACGGGGCGGTCAACCGGCGCAGCAGCGCGGCCAGTTCGCCGCGCTGCCCGCGCGACAGCTCCGCGAGGATCGCGCGTTCCTGGGCGAGCAGCCCGGCCAGCGCCTGGTCGGCGCGGTCGCGCCCCTCGGGGGTGAGCCGTACGAGGACCCCGCGCCGGTCGCTGGGGTCGGGCAGCCGCTCGACCAGGTCCTTCTTCGCGAGCCGGTCGATGCGGTTGGTCATCGTGCCGGACGTGACCAGGGTCTGGGTCAGCAGCTGGCCGGGTGAGAGCTGGTACGGAGCGCCGGCCCGCCGCAGCGAGGTCAGGACGTCGAACTCCCACGGCTCCAGATGGTGCTCGGAGAACGCGAGGCGCCGGGCCCGGTCGAGATGGCGCGCGAGCCTGCTGACGCGGCTGAGCACCTCAAGTGGTTCCACGTCGAGGTCCGGCCGCTCCCGGCGCCATGCTGCGACCAGACGGTCGACCTCGTCCTCCATGGCGATCAGTCTAGAGGATCTGTCGACATGAAGTCTCTTGACGTCAAGATATACTTGAGTGCAGGCTTGGGCATGGTCGGGCGCGGACGGGAATCGGCCCGTCCGCTCCGTATCCCGAGGGGACTTCGCACATGCATTCGGCACCGACCTGGGACCCGCAGCAGTACCTCCACCACTCCGTCCACCGCACCCGCCCGTTCCTGGACCTGCTGGGCCGGATCCCCGAGCTGCCGGCCGGAAACCGGCCCGCCCGCATAGCGGACATCGGCTGCGGCCCGGGCAACGTCACGGCACTCCTCGCCGAACGGTGGCCCACCGCCCACATCACCGGCTTCGACCTCTCCGCCGAGATGCTGGAACAGGCCGAGAAGGAGTACGGGGGCCCCACCCCCGGCGGCGGCCGGCTGGACTTCCGGGCCGCGGACGCCGCGCACTGGACCCCCGACGAGCCGTACGACCTGATCGTCTCCAACGCCGCGCTCCAGTGGGTCCCGGACCACGCCGAGTCCTTCCCGGCCTGGATCGACGGCCTCACCCCCGGCGGCACGTTCGCCTTCCAGGTCCCCGGCAACTTCACCGCCCCCAGCCACGCGCTCCTCGGCGAACTGTGCGAGACCCCGCGCTGGAGCCGCCGCCTCGACAGCCACGGCCGGCGCTTCGTACACATCCTCGACCCGGCGGAGTACCTGACGCGCCTCACCGACCTCGGCTGCACGGCCGACGCCTGGGAGACCACGTACCTCCAGCTGCTCTCCGGCGAGGACCCGGTGCTCGACTGGGTCAAGGGCACCGCCCTGCGGCCCGTCCTCACCGAACTCGCCGACGACCCGCAGGCGGCGGCCGAGTTCCTCGGCGAGTACGGCGACCTGCTCCGCAAGGCCTATCCGCCCGGCCCGCACGGCACGGTGTTCCCGTTCCGCCGGATCTTCGCGGTGGCGAGAAAGCGCGCCCGATGATCGCCGGCGTGGACGACCCGACGATCTGAGGGACCCGGCCACCGGAACATCCCGGGGCCCCGGTGGTCGGGTCCTGCTTCGCCCTCAGACCTTGCGGTGCCCTATCAGCCGCGGCTTGGCCTCCAGATTGCCGAGGCCGTGCCACGCCAGATTCACCAGATGCGCCGCCACCTCGTTCTTCTTCGGGCGGCGGGTGTCCACCCACCACTGGCCCGTCAGCGCCACCATGCCCACCAGGGCGTGCGCGTACAGGGGGGCCAGCTTCGGGTCGAAGCCGCGGGCCTTGAACTCCATGCCGAGAATGTCCTCGACCTGCGTGGCGATGTCGCTGATCAGCGAGGCGAACGTGCCCGTCGACTGCGCCACCGGCGAATCGCGGACCAGGATGCGGAAACCGTCCGTGTACTCCTCGATGTAGTCGAGGAGCGCGAACGCCGCCTGCTCGCACAGCTCCCGCGGATGGCCCGCCGTGAGAGAACTCGTCACCATGTCGAGCAGCTGACGCATCTCCCGGTCGACCACGACCGCGTACAGACCCTCCTTGCCGCCGAAGTGCTCGTACACCACCGGCTTGGAGACGCCCGCCTTCGACGCGATCTCCTCCACCGACGTGCCCTCGTAGCCCTTCTCGGCGAACAGGGTGCGGCCGATGTCCAGCAGTTGCTCGCGACGCTCCTTACCGGTCATCCGCACCCGGCGGGAGCGCCGGGCGGGCGCGCTCGGGGTCCGGCTCTTGTCGGTGTCGCTCTTACCGCCGTCGATCGCCACGTTGCCAATCATGCCGCGTTGGGATGGTCAATTTTCCGCCGGGCCTCCAGCCGTCCGGCGTCGGGCCACCGCACGCTGTGCACCCAGCCGAACGCCTCGAACCACCGGATCAGCCGGGCGCTGGAGTCGATCTGACCACGCAGCACACCGTGCCGGGCGCTCGTCGGGTCCGCATGGTGCAGGTTGTGCCATGACTCGCCACAGGACAAGACCGCCAGCCACCACACATTGCCTGACCGGTCACGGGATTTGAACGGCCGCTTGCCCACCGCGTGACAGATCGAGTTGATCGACCACGTCACGTGGTGCAGCAGCGCCACCCGTACCAGCGATCCCCAGAAGAACGCCGTGAACGCGCCCCACCACGACATCGTCACCAGTCCGCCGACCAGCGGCGGGATCGCCAGCGACACGAACGCCCACAGCAGGAACTGCCGCGAGACCCGCCGGATCGCCGGGTCCCTGATCAGATCCGGCGCGTACTTCTGCTGCGGCGTCTGCTCCTCGTCGAAGAGCCAGCCGATGTGCGCCCACCACAGGCCCTTCATCAGCGCGGGCAGCGTCTCGCCGAACCGCCACGGCGAGTGCGGGTCGCCCTCCGCGTCGGAGAACTTGTGGTGCTTGCGGTGATCGGCGACCCAGCGGACCACCGGACCCTCCACGGCCATCGACCCCGCCACGGCCAGCGCGATCCGCAGCGGGCGCTTCGCCTTGAACGAGCCGTGCGTGAAATACCGGTGGAAGCCGACCGTGATGCCATGGCAGCCGATGAAGTACATCGCCACGAGCAGACCCAGATCGAGCCAGCTCACCCCCCAGCCCCAGACCAGCGGAACGGCGCCGAGCAGGGCGATGAAGGGCACGACGATGAACAGGAGCAGCGTGATCTGCTCCAGCGAACGCTTGCTCTCCCCGCCGAGCGTGGCGGAGGGAGCGGGAGGGGTGGGGGGAGTGGGAAGAGCGGAAGAACCGTCCGGCGCAGGCTGGGCCTGTGAGGAGTCGCCGAGAACGTCAGGGCTTGTCGACATGGGTGTGTCCCCTGGAGGTGTGGAATGCGGCAATCTGCCCGTCTACGGGCGCGTAACCTACGGCAACGTAAGTATGGCAGCGAAGAGGCACGCGACAAGGGGCCTGTGGATAACGACGCGCAAAGGACACCTATCCTTGTGACGTCGGACAGCGCGGTCCGGTCGAACAATCTCTCCAGAACCTTCTCCTCCCGACGTGCTCAAACACTGCAAGGAGCCGCACCTGTGAGCAGTGCCGACCAGACCCCGACCGCCGACCGGTCCCCGGCCGACCGGCCGTCCCACACCGAGGGCCCCACCTCCAACGTCGAGCTGCGCTCCGACATCCGCCGGCTCGGCGACCTCCTCGGCGAAACCCTCGTACGCCAGGAGGGCCCCGAACTCCTCGACCTCGTCGAGCGCGTCCGCGCCCTCACCCGCGAGGACGGCGAAGCAGCCGCCGCGCTGCTCGGCGACACCGACCTGGAGACCGCCGCGAAGCTCGTCCGTGCCTTCTCCACCTACTTCCACCTCGCCAACGTCACCGAGCAGGTCCACCGCGGCCGCGAGATGCGCGACCGCCGCGAGGCCGAGGGCGGGCTCCTCGCCCGCACCGCCGACCGCCTCAAGGACGCCGACCCGGACCACCTGCGCGCCACCGTCAAGAACCTCAGCGTCCGCCCCGTCTTCACCGCACACCCCACCGAAGCCGCGCGCCGCTCCGTACTGAACAAGCTCCGCCGCATCGCCGAACTCCTCGAACTGCCCGTCATCGCCGCCGACCGGCGCCGCCACGACCTGCGGCTCGCCGAGTCCATCGACCTGATCTGGCAGACCGACGAACTGCGCGTCGTACGGCCCGAGCCCGCCGACGAGGCCCGCAACGCCATCTACTACCTCGACGAACTCCACGCCGAGGCCGTCGGCGACGTCCTCGAAGACCTCGTCGCCGAACTCGAACGCGTCGGCGTCGAACTGCCCTCCGGCACCCGCCCCCTCAGCTTCGGCACCTGGATCGGCGGTGACCGCGACGGCAACCCGAACGTCACCCCCGCCGTCACCTGGGAAGTGCTGATCCTCCAGCACGAACACGGCATCACCGACGCGCTCGAACTCATCGACCAGCTGCGCGGCCAGCTCTCCAACTCCATCCGGTACGCGGGCGCCACCCAGGAACTCCTCGACTCGCTCGCCACCGACCTCGACCGCCTCCCCGAGATCAGCCCCCGCTACAAGCGCCTCAACGCCGAGGAGCCCTACCGGCTCAAGGCCACCTGCATCCGGCAGAAGCTCGTCAACACCCGCGAGCGCCTCGCCAAGGGCACCCCGCACAGCGCCGGCCGCGACTACCTCGGCACCTCGCAGCTGCTCGAAGACCTCACCCTGATCCAGGACTCCCTGCGCTCCCACCGCGGCGGCCTCTTCGCCGACGGACGCATGGACCGCACCATCCGCACCCTTGCCGCGTTCGGGCTCCAGCTCGCCACCATGGACGTACGCGAACACGCCGACGCCCACCACCACGCGCTCGGCCAGCTCTTCGACCGCCTCGGCGAGGAGTCCTGGCGGTACGCGGACATGCCGCGCGAGTACCGGCAGAAGCT
>NZ_JAAPBF010000214.1 GCF_022695985.1 Streptomyces sp. NP-1717
TCTCCCAACTCCCCGGCCCCGTCACGGTGGTGACGGTGTACGGCGGTGAACCGGCCGCCCACCACCCCGTCTCCTGGTGGGACAGCGTCTGCGGGTTCTCCACCGCGCGCGAGGCCCATCGCGCCCGCCGCGCGGAGGACGCGCGGGCCTGTGCACTCCTGGGGGTCGAGAGCGTCGTACTGGACCACCCCGACGGCCCCTACGGTGACGGCGGCGAACTGACGGGAATCGACGACTGTCTGGCCGAACTGCCTTCCGACGCACTGCTGTTGATTCCGATCGCCACCAATCAGCCGGACCACGAGAAGGTCCGTGACCGGGCGCTGGAGGTCGCCGCGAAGCTCGGCCGCGCGGTGCCGTCCGTCTACGCGGACCTCCCCTACACCGGCCATCTGGACGAATGGGGGTCAGCCGGAGCCGATCACGCGCTCGGTCGCAGCCACCATTACGGGCTCGCGTACCAGGACATGACGAGCCGTCATGACCTGCGCGTCGAGCACGACCTCACACTGACGGACGACCAGTGGGCCCTGAAGCGTGCGGCGGTGCTGTGCTACGGCTCGCAACTCGCCCCCCTGGCCGCCGACCACGGCATGCTGCTCGCCCGCAACGGGCCGCTGCGTGCCGAGCGTGTCTGGACGGTGGGCCCCCTGGGCGGAGACCTCCGGAGCGACGGGAACGGGCGGAACGGCGGTGATCCCGGGAAGAGTTGAGGTCACCAACGCCGCTGGCGTGTCGATTCCTCACCCGGCGAGCGCGCGCCGGTGTCGCGGTTCGCCGTCGCCGTCCAGGCCGGTGGACCGGGCACCGGGTTCGCGTCACCCGGGGTCGTGCCCGGCAGGCCCGGCAAGTCGGGCGTGTCGGTCCGGCCCGGTCTGCCCGGCTTACTTCTCCTCGTGGGGCTGTCGTTCCACTCACCGTCCCCGAGGACCAGCAGCGGGTCGAACATGACGACCACACCCGCCAGCACGAGGAAGACCAGCGGTCCCAGCAGCATGGGCAGCATGACCGACGGCAGCGAGTCGCCCGAGACCCCCGGGCGCGGCGCGCCGCCGGCGAGGTGCACGCTCATCGCCGCGATCCCCGTGTAGTGCATGCCGGTCGCCGCCGCGCCCATGATGAGGCTCGCGACCAGGCTGGGGAAGAAGCCCCGGACGGAGACGGCCGCCCACAATGCCGCGGTCGCGGCGACCACGGCGATCACGACGGAGACCGCCACGATCGTGGTGTCGTAGTGGAGTCGGCCCTCCAGCCGCATCCCCGCCATGCCGAGGTAGTGCATCGCCGCGACGCCGAGGCCGGTGAGGACTCCGGCGGTGATCAGGATGGGCGGGGAGCTGCCCCGGTAGCCCACGACGAAGACGCCGACACTGACCACGAGGACGGCGACGACGAGACTGGCGACCGTGAGCGGGACGTCGTAGTCGATCGGTGTCTGCCGTATCTGAAAGCCCATCATGGCGATGAAGTGCATCGTCCAGATGCCACAGCCGATGGACGCGGCGCCGAGGGACAACCACCCCGGTTTGAAGGACTGTTCCGCCCGCAGCGAGCGGGTGACACAGCGCAGTCCCAGCGCGCTTCCGAAGCAGGCCATCACGAAAGCCGCGATCGGCGTGATGACCCCGTAACTGAACCCGTCAACCGTGCCTTGCATGTGCCGTGCTCCCGTCCCTCACATCTGTGGAGACGATGTGTAGGCGCTCACATGGCGGTTTTACAACCCTCATGCCCCAATAAGCAGGAACTCCGCCGCACAAATACCCCGTAGCGGCTGATAGTTACCGACGCCGCCGGAGCCGGCGGGCCGGGCGCGGGGCAGCTGTCGAGTCTGCGATGCCGGTCGGGGGCCGGCTCGGGCGCGGTGTCCACGATCTTGGTGTGGCCCCGGCCGGTGAGATCGATCAGCATGGAGGATGTGCGTGAGTTGACCTCTCGAGTCAGGAGCGGATCATGACATTGAAGATCGCGATCGTGCTTGGCAGCACCCGTCCGGGCCGCAACGGTGAGGCCGTCGCCAAATGGGCGCACGAGATCGCCGCCCGGCGCGATGACGCCGAGTTCGAGCTCGTCGACATCGCGGATTTCAAACTGCCGCATCTGGACGAGGTCGTTCCGCCGGCCATGGGCCAGTACACGCAGGACCACACGCTGGCGTGGGCGGAGAAAGTGGCCTCCTTCGACGGCTATCTCTTCGTCACCCCCGAGTACAACCACTCGACCTCGGGCGCCCTGAAGAACGCCATCGACTTCGTCTACGCGGAGTGGAACAACAAGGCCGCGGGATTCGTCAGTTACGGCAGCGTCGGCGGCACCCGCGCGGTCGAGCATCTGCGCCTGATCATGTCCGAACTCCAGGTGGCGACCGTACGGTCCCAGGTGGCGCTCTCCCTCTACACCGACTTCGTGAGCGTCTCGGGCGTCGTCGAGTTCACGCCCGCCGAACACCACAGGGCGGCCCTGGACACCACGCTCGACCAGCTCGTCCGCTGGTCCGCGGCCCTGCGGACGGTCCGTACCGGCGCCTGACGGGGAGCGGGCCGGCCCCCGGAGAAGCGGGCGTCGGCCTCCTCACGGTCCGGCGCCGGCCGCGCCGCTCCCGCCCGGCGCCCGCATCGCGGCCCCGTTGACGGGACCCTTCCCGCGTCCTACGTTCCCCTTGTTCGCGTCCGGGATTGCGACCGTTGTCCGAGATACCGAACCTAGTGAGGAACGCATGGCGCGCACCGCCCGTTTCACCCTCGACCCCGCCTTCACCGTCGGCGATGTCGACGACCGTCTCTTCGGTTCCTTCGTGGAGCATCTCGGCCGCTGCGTCTACACCGGGGTGTACGAACCCGGCCACCCCTCCGCCGACGCCGCGGGCCTGCGCGGGGACGTGCTGTCCCTCGTGCGGGAGCTGGGCGTGAGCGTCATCCGTTATCCGGGCGGCAACTTCGTCTCCGGACACCGCTGGGAGGACTCCGTCGGGCCCGTCGCCGACCGGCCGCGCAGGCTCGACCTCGCCTGGCACTCGACCGAGACGAACCACTTCGGCCTGGCCGAGTTCATGGACTTCACGGGCAAGGTCGGCGCGGAGCCGATGATGGCCCTGAACCTCGGTACACGCGGGGTACGGGAGGCCCTCGACCTCCAGGAGTACGCCAACCACCCCGCCGGTACCGCTCTGTCCGAACTGCGCCGGTCACACGGCGCCAAGGAGCCGTACGGCATCAGGCTCTGGTGTCTGGGGAACGAGCTGGACGGCCCGTGGCAGACCGGGCACAAGACGGCACGGGAGTACGGGCGGCTCGCCGCCGAGACCGCGCGCGCCATGCGCCAGCTCGACCCGTCCGTCGAACTCGTCGCGTGCGGAAGCTCGAACCAGGCCATGGAGACGTTCGCCGCGTGGGAGGCGGAGGTGCTCATGGAGACGTACGACCTGGTCGACCACATCTCCCTGCACGCCTACTACGAGGAGAAGGAAGGGGACCGCGACTCGTTCCTCGCCTCCGCCGTCGACATGGAGTCCTTCATCGAGAACGTGGTCGCCACCTGCGACCATGTGGGCGCCCGGCTCAAGTCCCGCAAGCGCGTCAATCTCTCCTTCGACGAGTGGAACGTCTGGTACCAGTCCCGCTACGAGCCCCCGGCCGGCGACGACTGGGACGAGGCTCCCCGGCTGCTGGAGGACGCGTACTCGGTCACCGACGCCGTCGTACTCGGCTCGCTGCTGATCGCCCTGCTGCGGCACGCCGACCGGGTGACCGTCGCTTGCCTGGCACAGCTCGTCAACGTCATCGCGCCGATCATGACCGAGCCGGGCGGCGCCGCCTGGAAGCAGACCACGTACTTCCCCTTCCAGCAGGCGTCGCGGTACGGACGGGGCCGGGTCCTGCGGGTGGCCGTCGACTCGCCCACGTATCCGACGCGCGCGTACGGCGAGACGGATCTGCTGCACGCCACCGCCGTCCAGGGCGACGACGGCTCGGTGACGGTCTTCGCCGTGAACCGGGGTACGGCCGAGCCGCTTCCGCTGGAGATCTCCCTGCGCGGGACGGGGGTGAGCGAGATCGTCGAGCACAGCACGCTCCACGACGCCGATCCCGATGCCCGCAACACCCTCACCGAGCCCGAACGGGTCGCGCCACGGACCCAGTTGGACGCGGAGCTGTCCGGCGGCACCTTGCGCACCACACTCGCCCCCCTCTCCTGGAACATGATCCGTCTGGTCTGATCATGTGCGGCCGATGACGAGAAACCTCGGTGCGAGGTATTTACATCAGGGCTTTTACATCGATGTAATCGATGTCCCGGCCGCACACCTCAGCTCAGCCGCCCGCTGCCACTCACGTGCCTCTTCCGTGCCTCGCCCCTGACCGGAGACGCCATGCCACAGCCCTCCACCGATCCGACCGGAATTCTGTCCGACCAGCCGAACGACGTCCCACGGCCCGAATATCCGCGTCCCAGCTTCGTGCGCGAGGAGTGGCGGAACCTCAACGGCACGTGGCAGTTCGCGTTCGACCCCGGTGACAGCGGGCTGGAACGCGGCCTGGTCCACCAGGAGTTGGACGGCCGGATCGTCGTGCCCTTCTGCCCCGAGTCCGAACTGTCGGGCATCGGCGATCCCGACTTCCATCCCGCCGTCTGGTACCGGCGTACGGTGCGCGTCCCCGCGCACTGGGCGGGACGGCGCGTACTCCTGCACTTCGGCGCCGTCGACCACGACGCGACGGTGTGGGCCGACGGACGTGAAGTGGGGCGGCACAGCGGCGGATTCACCTCCTTCACCGTCGATCTCGGCGATGTCGCGGGAGCGGGGAACGGGGAGAGGGACGCGGACGGAGAGGGGGACGGGGACGGCGGCGAGGTCGTGGTCGTCGTACGGGCCAGGGACACCCCGCAGGGTCCGCAGGCACGCGGCAAACAGTCCGTCGAGTACGCCAACAGTGCCTGCAACTACACGCGCACCACCGGGATTTGGCAGACGGTGTGGATGGAGCCGGTCGCCGATGTCCATCTGGGGCGTCCCCGGATCACCCCGGACCTCGGCTCGGGCGCGTTCCATCTCGAACTGCCGCTCTCCGCCAACCGCCCGGGGCACCGCGTACGGGCCACGCTCCGCGACGCGGACGGCGACGCCGTCGTACGGGCCGACGTACCCGCCGACCTCGATCTGGCGCCCCGTATGGTGCTGGCCGTCCCCGCCGGCCGGCGCAGGCCGTGGAGTCCGCGGGACCCTCATCTGTACGCGGTGCAGGTCGAGTTGGTGGACGCGTGCGGGCAGGTGACCGACTCGGCCGTCTGCACGGCCGGTCTGCGGTCGGTCGCCATCGACGGCAAACGGCTGCTGCTCAACGGACGCCCCGTCTTCCAGCGGCTCGTACTCGACCAGGGCTGGTACCCGGACGGGCTGATGACCGCGCCCGACGACGCCGCCCTCGTACGCGACATCGAACTCTCGCTCGCCGCCGGCTTCAACGGCGCACGGCTGCACCAGAAGGTCTTCGAGGAGCGGTTCCTGCACCACGCCGACCGGCTGGGCTATCTGGTCTGGGGCGAGTTCGGCGACTGGGGCTGTGCGAGCGGGCCCACCACCAGGGACAACCAGCGGCCGACCGCCGGATACACCGCACAGTGGCTGGAGGCGCTGGAGCGGGACTACTCCCATCCCTCGATCGTCGGCTGGTGCCCCCTCAACGAGACCCACCAGAAGCTCCACGACCGGCAGACCGTCCTGGACGACGTCACCAGGTCGATGTTCCTCGCGACGAAGGCCGCCGACCGGTCACGGCCCGTCATCGACGCGTCCGGCTACTCGCACCGGGTCGCCGAGACCGATGTGTACGACTCGCACAGCTACGAACAGGACCCGTCGCTCTTCCGCACCCAGATGGCCGGCCTGGACAAGGACGCCCCGTTCACCAACCCGGACGAGCGGGACACGGACGCCGTGTGGTCCCTGCCGTATCACGGACAGCCCTATTTCTGCAGCGAGTTCGGCGGCATCTGGTGGAACCCGGAGGAGGCGGCGGCCCACCGCGACGGCCCGGAGAACGGCACCGCGGCGGACGACGCCGACCGCAGCGTCTCGTGGGGCTACGGGCAACGCCCGCGTACGGAGGAGGAGTTCCAGCAGCGCTTCGCCGGGCTCACGGGGGTGCTCCTCGACGATCCGCACATGTTCGGCTACTGCTACACCCAGCTCACAGACGTGTTCCAGGAACAGAACGGGGTCTACCGCTTCGACCGTACGCCGAAGCTCGACGTCGGGCGGCTGCGCGCGGCGCAGGAGCGGCGAGCGGCGTTCGAGGAACCGTCGTCCGGAACCCCGGCTTCCGAGGGCCCGGTGGCCGGAGCGGGCGACAACGGCGACAACGGCGGCGACGGAGCGGTCCGGTGAACGGCCCGTCCCGGCGCCGGGTGCTGAAAGGCGCGCTGTACGGCGCCGGGGCGACCGCCCTGGCCCCCGCGCTGAGCGCCTGCGGATCGGTCACCGGCAGCGTCTCGGACGCCGCCGAGATCCAGTACTGGAATCTCTTCCAGGGCCCCGACGGCGCGCTGATGAAGGACATCACCCGTGACATCGAGCGCCGCACACCGGGACTGAAGGTCAGGAGCACGGTCCTGGAGTGGGGGCCTCCGTACTACACCAAACTCGCCATGGCCTCCGCCGGCGGGCGCTCCCCGGACCTGGCGATCCTCCATCTCACACGCCTGCCCGGCTACGCTCCCGGCGGTCTGCTCGACCCCTTCGACATGGATCTGCTGGCCGAGTTCGGCGTCCGCCGGGAGGATCTCAACGAGACGGTGTTCAGACGCTGTCTGTACGAGGGCGAGCCCTACGCGATCCCCCTGGACACCCACCCGTTCATCATCTACTTCGACCGCGACATGATGGACAGGTCAGGGCTGCTGGCGAGTGACGGGCAGCCCCTCCCGTTCGAGTCACCCGCGCACTATCTGGAAGTCGCCGAGAAGCTCCGCGAGGACCACGGAAAGCTCGGCCCCCTCTTCGGCCATGTCACCGACGCCGCCATGGGCTGGCGCATGTTCTGGACGCTGTTCAACCAGACCGGCGCCACCTTCGACCTCTCGGGCAGCCGGCTGGAGATCGACCGTGAAGTGGCCGCGGAGACAGTGGAGTTCATGGCGGACATCGTGCGGCCCGACTGCCGCACCATGGACCTCACCACCGCGATCGCCGCGTTCGCCAACGGCCAGTCCCCGATGATCTTCGCAGGCGAGTGGGAACTCAACACCTTCCGTACGGCCAAGAAGGACGCGCTCGGCGCGGCTCCCTTCCCCACCTTCTTCGACCGGCCGGGCGCCGCGTCCGACAGCCATTCGCTGGTGCTCCCCCACCAGAGCGATGCGGATCCGGACCGGCGCCGCCGTACACACCAGTTCGTCGCCGAGTTGCTCAAGGCCAGTCTGGCGTGGGCGGAGGCCGGTCACATCCCGGCCTATCGGCCGGTCGTCGAGTCCAAGGAGTACGCCGGTCTGCACCCGCAGGCCGAGTACGCCGCCGCGGCAGATCACCCGGTCCTCGATCCGCAGGCCTGGTTCACCGGCTCCGGGTCGGACTTCCAGAACCGGATGTGCCAGGCGCTCCAGCCCACCCTGACCGGGTCGGCGTCCGCCCGCAGCGCCGTGCGGAAGATGGAGTCGGAGATCAACACGCTTCTGTCCAAGCCGAATCCGGCCTGATCGCGAAGGAAAGGAGCGACGGCCATGAGCAGCGTGCCCACCGTCGGCGGCCCGGCCGCCGTGGACGAGCCCCGGCCCTCCGCGAAACGCCGGCGGCGTGGTGTGCCGGGTGGCGGCGGCCCCTCGGGAGACGGCCCGTCAGGACGAGTCAGGCCGGGAGGGGGTGCGTCGAAGGGCGCCGGGTGGCCGTTCGTCGTACCGTTCCTCGTCTTCTTCGTCCTCTTCCTCGTCGTGCCGCTCGCCTTCGGGCTGTGGATGAGCCTCACCGACTCCAGTCTCACCGGCCACGGTGACAGCACCTTCGCCGGACTGGACAACTACACCGAGGCGTTCGGGGACAGCGAGGTCTGGCAGAGCCTCGGCAACACCGCCTGGTTCACCGTGCTCTCGTCGGTTCCACTGGTGCTCTTCGCGCTGGTCATGGCCCTGCTCGTACACACCGGCCTGCCCGGCCAGTGGATCTGGCGGCTGTCCTTCTTCGCCCCGTATCTGCTGCCCGTGGCGGTCGTGACCCAGGTGTGGGGGATGCTCTACCAGCCGGAGCTGGGGCTCTTCAACACCATGCTGAAGGCCGTCGGCATCGACGGGATCGGCTGGCTGGTCGAGGAGAAGTACGCGATGTGGTCCGTCGCGCTCCTCACGCTCTGGTGGACCGTGGGCTTCAACTTCCTGCTCTACCTCGCCGCGCTCCAGTCCGTCCCGGACCATCTCTACGAGGCGGCGGCGCTCGACGGGGCGGGCGCGTGGCGCAGGCTGTGGTCGATCACGCTGCCGCAGCTGCGCCGTACGACGGGACTGATCGCGGTCCTTCAAGTACTCGCCTCCCTCAAGGTGTTCGACCAGATCTATCTCCTCACCAAGGGCGGGCCCGCCGGATCCACCCGGCCGATCCTCGAGTACATCTACGACACCGGCTTCACCAACTACCGGCTGGGTTACGCGTCGGCGGTGTCGTACGTGTTCTTCGCGGTCGTCCTGATCCTGTCCCTCGCCCAACTCAAGCTCTTCTCGCGCAGGGAGGACTGATCCGGCCATGAGCACCGACGCACCCGCATCACAGTCGTCCGGACCACGTCGCAGCACGATGCCGAGGGAGGTGGCGCGCAGACGCCGTGGCGGCGGCCCGCCGCCCGGCGCGGAGGCCGGGCGCAGCTGGCACCCCATGCTGGGCGCGGGTCTCCTCCCCCGGGTCCTGTCCGTGCTGGCGCTGATCCTGATGGCCGGTGTCTGGCTGCTGCCACTGGCGTGGGGAGTGGACACCTCCTTCAAATCGGAGGTCGACGCGAGCTCGGCGGCCGGCGACTGGATACCGGCGGGCGGCTTCACGGTCGCGGCGTACCGGGAGATCTTCGCGCAGGGGAATCTGCCCGTCTGGGCGCTCAACAGCCTGCTGATCGGTGTGGCGGTGACCGTGCTGACGGTCGTCGTGTCCGCGCTGGCGGCGTACGCGCTCTCGCGAGGACTCTTCCGTGGCCGGCGGGCGCTGCTCGCCGTCACCGTCGCGTCGATCCTGGTGCCACCGCAGATCCTGATCGTGCCGCTGTTCCGGCAGATGCTGGCCATGAACCTGGTCGACACCTATGCGGCGGTGATCCTGCCGCAGGTGGTGGCGCCGGTCATGGTCTACATCCTGAAGAAGTTCTTCGACGCCGTGCCGCGCGAGTTGGAGGAGGCGGCGCGCATCGACGGCGCCGGCAGTGTGCGGATCTTCGTCAGCGTCGTACTGCCGCTGTCCCGGCCGATTCTCGCCGCGGTGTCGATCTTCGTCTTCATCACCACCTGGAACAACTTCCTGTGGCCGTTCATCATCACCAGCGACCCGACGCTGATGACGCTGCCGGTGGGCCTGTCGAGCGTCAAGGACTCCTACGGCCTCCAGAACGCCCAGGCGTCGGCGGCGTCCGTACTCGCCGCGATTCCGCTGCTGGTGGTCTTCATGCTCTTCCAGCGGCAGATCGTCAAGTCGGTGGCCACGACGGGTCTCGGCGGTCAGTGAGCGACGGGGTGTGAGCCGTCGTCCGGCCGCGCGTGAACGTTCGTCGGCCATTCTCGGAGATCATCAGAGGCCCCTTGGACAACACCCGTCACAGCGGACGCAGATAAGCCACGACTGGCCTTTCACACCCCCGCTTTCTTTTGAAGAGAAGTCGCGTTCAAATTGAAGATCACCATGTTAATCTGCCTGCCCCGGACGACACGATGAAATCGTCCGCGCCGGGAATGGGGAGGAAATGGTTCAGTTACGCGACCATCTCGGTCCGGCCGTCGGAGTCAAACAGATCAACCGCAAGCGCGTCCTGCTCGCCGTGATGATCAAGGCGGACACCCAGGCGGGTCTGAGCCGCCGCACCTCTCTCTCCGGCGGCACGGTCTCGGCCATCGTGCGGGAGATGGCCTCCGAGGGCACGCTCCTCGTCGAGAAGAACGAGAACGGCGCCCGCGGCTCGCTCGTACGGCTGTGCCGGACCTCGTCCGTCGCCGTCGGGGTGCACATCGGCTTCAACCACACCCGGGTCGTCGCCCGGCGGCTCGACCAGGGGTTCGACGATCTCCACCCCGGCGCGTCCTCGGAGAGCGGCGCCAACAGCGGGCTGGAGAGGGTCCTTCCGGACATCCGGCGGATGGTCGACGAGGCGGTCCGTCATGTGGGCGGCAGCCGCGAGAGCGACATCATCTCCCTCGGCGTCGCCGTGCCCCGCATGATCGATCCCCGGACGGGCGGTTTCACCACCCCCGTACTGCCGCCCTGGCACGCGAACGACGACCTCGTGGGAAGGCTGCGGAAAACGCTGGGCCTGACGACGGTGGTGCTGGACAACGACGCCAACCTCGGGGCTCTGGCCGAGCAGACGTTCGGCACCGACGAGGGTCTGGAGACCGTGGTCTATGTGAAGGTCTCCACCGGTGTCGGCGCCGGGCTCATCATCGGCAACAGCATGGTCCGCGGACACCGCGGGATGGCGGGCGAGATCGGGCACAGCGTCATGGACCCGCGGGGGGCCGTGTGCCGGTGCGGCGGGCGCGGCTGCCTGGAAACGGTCATCGGCGCGGATTCCCTTGTACGGCAGGTACGCGACGCGCTGACCGGCAGTTCCGTGGACCTGCCGGACTCCCTGCGGTCGGTGATCGACCGGGCGCACGCGAACGACGTGGTCTGCGTCCGGGTCCTGGAGGACGCCGGCCGCCATCTCGGCCAGGCTCTCGCGCAGGTGTGCAACATGCTCAATCCGAACCTCATCGTGCTCGGCGGCCGGCTGGAGGCGGCGAGCGATCTCGTCCTCGGCCCGTGCAAGGAGTCCCTTCTCCGGTACTCGCTGCGCGGTGCCGCCGACGCCGTCCTGCGCAAGAGTTCCCTGGGGCAGTTGACCGAGGCGCACGGGGCCCTGGTGCTGGGGCTCCGGTCGTACGACAGGGACGGCGAGGCCCAGGCCGCGGCCGTATGACGTACTGAACTCCGGCGGCCTCCCACCCGCCGCCGGAGCATCGAATCGAACTCTCGCGCCCACCGCGCGCGTTCGGTGTCCCGCAATTCAGCGGACCGTTTCCGTCAACTTCCCTGAATGCGCTCTCGGCCACATCCAGGAGAGCCGCTTCTGTGTTCGGAAACGGGTTTTGGACAGATACCCTGATGAGATGTCATCGTGTGCGTGCGACTCGTTCACCGACTGACGTCCCAGGGCATTATCGTGGATAAGTCGAGTACGGCGCGGCACCCTTTTTTCCTGGCCGGTCGAGATTCCCGCCGGCGCTTTTCCGACGTGTACCCGAGGTGGATGACATGACGACGTCGCATAGAGGTCACGAGTGCCCGGCCGGCGGATCCCCCGTACCGGCGGTGGGCCCTGACGACGTCGGCGAGCTGCTCTACGAACCTCCTGTGGTCGTCGATCTGGGCGCTGTGCGGGACGTGACGCTGGGAAGTTCCACCAGCGGGACGGCCGACGCCAACTCTCAGTACTACTGGTAGGACCGGCCCCGTGCGGAACGGACCGGCACAGGGCACAGACACGTCCGCGTCGGCCGGTTCGGCGCGAGCGCCCGAGGTGACCGGCGTCTTCCCCTCGCCGGCGGGCGAAGCGAGGGCCGGGGCGCGCCCGTTGGTCACTCTCCGGGTCCAAGGCCCTTGGCGGGACGGTGAGTTGCGCAGGATCGACGGCCCGCGGGGGACGGTCGTGGTGCTCGGCCAGTGTCTGGCCGACGACGGCCTTCTGCGGCGGACGGCGCTGCGGGCGCTCGCGTCCGGCCGGTCCGGCGAACTGACCCGGCTGCCGGGCAGTTATCTCTCCCTGGTGATCCGTGACCAGGAACTCACCGCCCATGTCGACGTGGCAGGGCAGTATCCGCTGTTCTACCGGGACACCGGTGCCCGCCTCGTGTTCGGGACCCGGCCCCTGTCGGTGGCCGACGCGGCGGGCACGGAACGGCGGCCCGACACGGCGGTCCTCGCCGCCGGCGTCTTCTGCCCGGCGGCTCCCGCCCTGACCGGCGACCGGTCCGTCGTCGCCGGCGTCAGCAGACTGGGCGGCGGCGAGGCGCTGCGCCGTACCGCGCGCGGCCGGGTCGAGCGGTGGACGCACGAACCGCTGGAGGCCGACCCCCGGGCGTCGTTCGCGCACGGCGTCGAAGCCCTGCGTGACGCGCTGGAGACGGCGGTCCGTCTGCGGGTGGGCGGTGGACAGCGGGTGACCTCGGACTTCAGCGGTGGTCTGGACTCCACCTCACTCGCCTTTCTGACGCTGCGTCATCGACCGGGTCCGCTGACGGTGACGACCTACCGCGGTGCCGCCACGGATGCGGGCGGCGCGGCCGCGTATGAAGACCTCGTCCACGCCGAGCGCTTCGCACGCCTCGACGCACGTCTGCGCATGGAGGTGGTGACCGGCACACACCGGACGCTGACGTACCAGGAACTCACCGGCACCTGTGGCGGTGACAGCGGCGAACCCGACTCCGCCGCGGTGGCCCTGG
>NZ_JAAPBF010000215.1 GCF_022695985.1 Streptomyces sp. NP-1717
GGTGACGGGACCGGGCCGGAGGTGCTGATCGGGCAGAGCAGTTGGCTCTGGCAGCGCCCCGGTATGTCGATCGGCGGCACGCGGTACGGGCACGGGGTGTCCATGCACGCCTCGGGTTCGGTGACCATCCAGCTCAACCGCCCGTGCGCCACCTACCGGGCGATGGCCGGAGTCGACGACCTGACGCTGGGGCTGGGCGCGGTGCGTTTCTCCGTGTACGGCGACGGCGGCCGACTCTGGCGGTCCCCGGTGGTGCGCGGCGGTGAGGAGGCTGTGCCGGTGAACGTGGGGATCGCGGGCCAGAAGAGGATCCGGCTGGTGGTCGAGCCGCACACGCCGTTCGACTCGGTGGCGGTGGCCGACTGGGCGCGGTCCGGCATCAGTTGCGGCTGACCGCCGGACGGCGGAGAGAACCAGGTGCGTCTACGGGTGCAGGGTGGGGCGGCGTGGCACCACGCCGCCCGCGACCGCGCGCTGGCGCGGCGCCGCCGTGCCCGTCCAGCAGGTGCCGCGGCGGGAGAGCAGGCGTCTGAGCCACAGTTCCGTGGAGACGAGGTCGGCGATGCCGTCCAGCGGGATCGGTTCGCCCTCGGCCGCCTTGCGCAGCGCCTTGCGTACGACGCGTGCCTCGATCAGGCCGGCGTCGGCGAGCAGCGGCGCGTCGAACAGGGCGATCAGGTCGCCGACGGCCGCCCGCATCCCGGTGCGGGTCGCGGCGGCCGACGTCGCGTGTGTCGTGGCGCCCCAGCCCGGCGGCAGGTCGTGGATGCCCGCCCCCGCGAGGACCGCGCGCAGGACGTCGGCGCGGGCGCCGGGCTGCACGCGCAGCGATTCGGGGAGCGCCCGGCAGGCCCGTACGACCTGGTTGTCGAAGAACGGCGCGTGGAGCCGCTGGCTGCGGATCTCGGCGGCCTGCTCGAAGATGCGGTGGTCGGCGGCGTGCCGGGCCAGCGCGGCCCGTGCGCGGGCCTCTCCGGGCCGCTGGACGGATGCCGGGCGGATCGCCGCCGCTGTCAGAAGAACCGATACCTCGGCCAGGGCCTCGCCCGTGAGCCAGCGGGCCGCCGGTCCGGGCCGCGACCAGGTGAGTGAGGCGAGTGAGGCGCCCAACGGCCCGTCGGCGGCGGGCGCGTCGCGTTCGCGGTGGGCGCCGGGGAGTCGCGCGGCCGCCTCTTCGAGCCCGGTGCGGTAGGGCGTGCGGGCGAGGCGGCGGGCCGCGCGGTAGACGGTCAGGGGCACGAACAGCGAGCCCGCCGTGGGCCCTTGGGCCTTGGCGAGCGCGGTGGTCGGCCGCAGCAGGTCGCGGCGGCGCCGGTCGATCAGCAGGTCGGCCAGGCGCGCGGGGTGGGCGTCCAGGACCTCGCGGGCCCCGGCCCCGGTGAAGTGGTCGGCGCTGCCCGCGGCGAGCCGGCGGCGGTGGCGTTCGGCGGTGACGAGGGAGGGGCCGGGCTCGTCGGTCAGCGGGCCCTCCAACTCGGCGTACGGCAGGGCCTCTTCGCCCGCGGCGACGACCACGTGGTGCAGCCGGGGGTTGGAGGCCATGGCGCGGGCCCGTTCCAGTTCGGCCTCGCGCCCGCCGGTGGCCAGGTCGTTGAAGGTGACGGCGAGGAGCCGTTCGCCCGCGCCGGTGCCGTGGCCGAGGACGGTGCCGGGCGCGCCGGGCAGTCCGGCGGCGAGCAGGGCGAGCGTGCCCGAGGCGCTGCCGCCGGACAGGTCGGCGCCGATGCCGGGGACGGGTCCGCCGCGGGCGGCGCGCCGGTCGGCGGGCCCCATGCCCGGCACGGGCCCGGGGTCGGGCGGTGTGGCCTCGGGTGCGTGACGCGGCGCCAGGAGTCTGGCCCGTACGGCTTCGACGAGGGCGTCCCTGACTCCCTCGACGGCTCGTTCGGGGTCGACCTGGGGCGCGGCGACGGCGAGCGAGGCGACCTGTTCGTAGCCGGTGATCTCGCGGGAGCCCTCGCGCAGGACGAGGGCGTGGCCGGGCGGTACGCGTTTGACGCCCGCGTACGGCGTGGAGTCGCGGAGCGCCTCGGGGGTTTCGGGGCAGGCGAGCAACGCCGCCAGGTGCCCGATGTCGAGCTGTGCCTCGATGAGGTCGGCGAGCGGCAGGGCGGCGGTGGCGTACGCGGTGCCGTTCGCCCACGGCGTGTGGAAGACGGGTCTCGCGCCCGCGAGGTCGCCGGCGACGGTGATCCGGCGGCCGATCTGGGCGACCGCCGTGTAACTGCCGGGCCAGGCGGTGAGATGACGCAGGGCGCCGCCGCGGGCGGCGAACAGACCGACCTTCAGCTCTTCGTCGGTGGCTCCGCAGCAGCCGAACACGGCGAGCCGGGTGAAGGGGTCGACGCTGACGACGCGGACCTCGTCGTCGCGCCAGTCGCCGACGGCCCAGAGCGGATCCGGGTCCCCCCACAGGAGTTGGGAGCCGACGGGGTGGACCGTACGGCCCTCGGACTGATCGCCCACGGAGCCCGCCGTGCCGAAGCTCGCGGCGATACTGCTCCACCCCACCAACCAGCGCATCGGCGCCTCCACAGCCTGTGGATCAAGAGTCGTACCCGTCGTCATCAGTCGTTCGTGAACATGCTGCCACGACAACGGCACACAGGAGTGGCCCCGGTGAGGGAGCGCGAAAAGCGAATGCGCCCCTGGCAAAGGCCAGTTGGCGCTGTCAGGGGGTCAGGACGGACAGACAGCTTTCAGCCAATCTCCGAGCCCGATCCGCCGACAGAACGTCGGTAAATGTACAGTCCGGGAGGCGCCATCACCTCCCGGACCGATCCGCCACCCGCGGGGAAATGAGGCGGCGGTGTCCCCCAGCCCACTGGTTCCAGTACGCAGCGGGCCGACCCACGCAGCACTCATGGAAGCGCTCCCGGCCTCTTTAGGCCAAGAGCGCACGGCCGGGCGCACGGCCACACAGCCGGAGCACGTTCGATCCGGGGCGGGTTTCACACGTACTCGCGTACGGACAACAATCCCGCCATCCGGACGTCCGCCCCTTAACGGTAGGGATGCGGCGAACTACGCTGGGTTTACGAATGCCACGGGTTCCTCAGAAAGAGGAGCCGGCGGGGCGGCCGTCTGTGTGTCGAGGGGTGACGCATGTCCAGGGAGCTACGCGGGCCGAACGAGAAGCTCGGCACCGTTCTCGCCCTCGCGGGAATCAGCAACGCCGGTCTCGCCCGGCGGGTCAACGACCTCGGGTCGCAGCGCGGTCTGACGCTTCGATACGACAAGACCTCGGTGGCGCGGTGGGTCTCGAAGGGGATGATTCCGCAGGGTGCGGCGCCCCATCTGATCGCCGCGGCCATCGGTTCCAAGCTCGGCCGGCCCGTACCGCTGCACGAGATCGGCCTGGCCGACGCCGATCCCGCGCCTGAGGTGGGTCTCGCCTTCCCGCGCGACGTGGGCGAGGCGGTGCGGTCGGCGACCGATCTGTACCGGCTGGACCTGGCGGGCCGCCGGGCGGGCGGCGGCGGCATCTGGCAGTCGCTGGCCGGTTCCTTCGCGGTCAGCGCGTATGCCACGCCCGCCTCACGGTGGCTGATATCGCCCGCCGACTCGTCCGTCGCGCGGGACGCGGCGATGGCCGAGGCGGCGCGCAGAGCACACGCGGCGCACGGCGGACCCGGGCTGACCCCGCCGGCGTCGGCCCTCGCTCCGGCCGCCGCGGGCGCGCCCGGAGCCGACGCCGGCGGCGAGCTGTCGCCCCTGCGCGTGGGCCACAGCGATGTCGCCAAGCTCCGCGAGGCGGCGGCCGACGCCCGGCGCTGGGACTCCAAGTACGGCGGCGGGGACTGGCGTTCGTCGATGGTGCCCGAGTGCCTGCGGGTCGACGCGGCGCCGCTGCTGCTCGCCGCGTACAGCGACGAGGTCGGCCGCGGCCTCTTCGGCGCGACCGCCGAACTGACCAGGCTGGCCGGGTGGATGGCCTTCGACACCGGTCAGCAGGAGGCCGCGCAGCGGTACTACATCCAGGCGCTGCGCCTGGCCCGCGCGGCGGCGGACGTGCCGCTCGGCGGCTACGTACTGGCGTCGATGTCCCTCCAGGCGACGTACCGCGGTTTCGCCGACGAGGGCGTCGACCTGGCCCAGGCCGCGCTGGAGCGCAACCGGGGGCTCGCGACCGCCCGCACCATGAGCTTCTTCCGGCTGGTCGAGGCGCGCGCGCACGCGAAGGCGGGCGACGCGGCGGCGGCCGGAGCCGCGCTCAAGGCGGCGGAGGGCTGGCTGGAGCGCTCCCGCGCGGGCGACGCCGACCCCAGCTGGCTGGGCTTCTACTCCTACGACCGCTTCGCCGCCGACGCCGCCGAGTGCTACCGCGACCTGAAGGTGCCGCATCAGATGCGGCGCTTCAACGAGCAGGCGCTGTCCCGGCCGACCGAGGAGTTCGCGCGGTCGCACGGGTTACGCCTGGTGGTGAGCGCCGTGGCCGAGCTGGAGTCCGGCAATCTGGACGCGGCGTGCGCGGCGGGGACACGGGCCGTGGAGGTGGCGGGGCGGATCTCGTCGGCGCGCACGACGGAGTACGTACGGGACCTGCTGCACCGCCTGGAGCCGTACGGCGACGAGCCGAGGGTCGCGGAGCTGCGGGAGCGGGCGCGCCCGCTGTTGGTGGCGCCCGCGTAAGCCGTACGCGGGCCGCCCGCGTACGGCGGGGTCCGGGCGGCCGTACGCGCCGGTGGCCGGGCCCGCCGCCCGAATGCTCGGTGAACGATGAGGGACGCGCGTGGCACCCCGGTGGTTTAAGGGCATTGTCAGTGGGCCAGTGCACTATCGGGGTGGGAGGTTGCGCGAGTGAAGACAGACGGCTCGGGTCGCGGCGGCCGCGGCTACGACTGCGACGTGCTGGTGATCGGCGGCGGCATCGTCGGTCTCTCGACGGCCCACGCCCTCACCCGGGCCGCCCCGGGCACCCGTGTGACGGTCCTGGAGAAGGAGCCCGGCCCGGCGCGGCACCAGACGGGGCACAACAGCGGGGTCATCCACAGCGGTGTGTACTACCGCCCCGGATCCCTCAAGGCGCGCTACGCGGTCAAGGGCGCCGCCGAGATGGTCAGGTTCTGCGCGGAGTACGGCATCGCGCACGAGGTCACCGGCAAGCTCATCGTCGCCACCGGCCGGGACGAGCTGCCCCGGCTGCATGCCCTGGTCCAGCGCGGCAGGGAGAACGGCATTCCGGTACGGGAGCTGGGGCCGGCGCAGATCATGGAGTACGAGCCGGAGGTGCGCGGTCTGGCCGCGATCCACGTCGGCACGACGGGGGTGTGCGACTTCGGGGCCGTCGCGGCGCGGCTCGCCGATTCGGCGGAGGCGTCCGGCGCGACCGTGCGGTACGGCGCGGAGGTCACCGTCGTCGACCGGCGGGCGTGGGGTGTCGCCGTCCGCACAGCCGCCGGTGAGGTCGTCAGGGCCCGCGCGCTCGTCAACTGCGCGGGGCTCCAGTGCGACCGGGTGGCCCGGCTCGCGGGCGACGACCCGGGTATGCGGATCGTCCCGTTCCGGGGTGAGTACTTCGAGCTGGCGCGGCCCGGTCTCGTCCGCGGGCTGGTCTATCCGGTACCGGATCCGGCATTTCCCTTCCTGGGGGTGCATCTGACGCGCGGGGTCGACGGCGGCGTCCATGTCGGCCCCAACGCGGTGCCCGCGCTGGCCCGTGAGGGCTACTCCTGGTCCGCCGTGCGCCCCCGTGAGATGGCGGGCACCCTCGGCTGGCCGGGTTCCTGGCGGATAGCCCGCAGACACTGGCGGTACGGCGCGGGCGAGCTGAGGCGCTCGCTGTCCAAGCGCGCCTTCGCCACCGCCGTACGCCGGCTGCTGCCCGCCGTGACGGACGCCGACCTGCGCCCCGCGACCGCCGGCGTGCGCGCCCAGGCGGTGCTTCGCGACGGCACGCTGGCCGACGACTTCCTGATCCGGCGCGGGCCGCGCACGGTCCATGTGCTCAACGCCCCGTCACCGGCGGCGACGGCCGCGCTCCCGATCGGCCGCGAGGTGGCGAAGCGGGCGCTGACGATGCTGAAGGACGCGGACGGGTTCTAGGGGGTGTCCGCGAAGTGGCGCCGTCCGCCCGTAGGCCGGGATCCCGGCGCATCGATCACGGGCGTTGTCGGCACCGGCCGGGCACCGTGGGCGGGTCCGTAGAATCGAGAGGATCCTGTCCGACTCCGACGTGCCCGGGAAAACGTGTCCCAGACCCAGATGAACGTGAACAGCGACCACGACGGCGCGCACGCCGACCGCACCGCCCCCCGGAGCCGGATGTTCCCCGAGGGCACGGGCCCGGCCGCCGACCCCGCCGGTTCGCACTTCGAGCGCCGTATCCGCAGCTTCCAGCCGCGCCGCAGCCGTGTCACGACCGGCCAGGCCGATGTCCTGCGGCGGCTCTGGCCCTCCTGGGGCCTGGACATCGACGGGCAGCGCGTCCTCGATCTCGACGCGATGTTCGGCGGGCTCCCGGTCGTCCTGGAGATCGGCTTCGGCATGGGCGAGGCGACCGCGCGGATGGCCGCCGACGACCCGGGCACCGGCATACTCGCCGCCGACGTCCACACACCGGGGCAGGGGAACCTCCTGCGCCTCGCCGAGCGCGACGGGCTGTCCAACATCCGGGTGGCCAACGGCGACGCGATCATCCTGCTGCGGGAGATGCTGCCGCCCGGGTCGCTGGCCGGGATCCGCGTCTACTTCCCCGACCCGTGGCCCAAGAAGCGCCACCACAAACGGCGGCTGATCCAGCCCGAGTTCCTCGACCTGGTCGCGCCCCGGCTGAAGCCCGGCGCCGTACTGCACTGCGCGACCGACTGGGAGCCGTACGCCGAGCAGATGCTCGACGTACTGACCGCGCACCCGGCCTACGAGAACACCTCCCCCGGCACCGGCTACGCGCCGCGTCCCGACTTCCGGCCGCTCACCCGGTTCGAGGGCCAGGGCCTGGAGAAGGGGCATGCCGTACGCGACCTGCTCTTCCGCCGGGTCGCGGACGGCGCGGCGACGGCGTGACGCGGCGTCGGGGCGGGCCGGGACGAGCCGGGCACCGTCGCGAGCTGTCGGTGCCGCTCGTTAGGGTCAGCAGGTGTCCGAACCGTTCCGACCGCCCCCGCACGAGCACCGGCCCGCCCACGCGCCCGGGCCCTGGCCCGCACCCACGCACCCGGCGATCCCCGCCTACGAGCAGCAGCAGCGGCTCGGTGACATGTGGGCCGCGGTGCCGGAGCGTTCCCGCTGGCGTTACCGGCCGCGGCGTGTCCTGTGGCGGCACCCGGCCGTGCGCGCGGGCGCGGTGGTCATCCTGCTCGCCCTGTGCGGTCTGCTGATCCTGTCGCTCGTACGCGAACAGACCGGCACCCAGGGCTTCCTGGTCGGTCTCGGACTGGCGCTCCTGCCCGTGCCGCTGCTGATGGCGGCCTTCCGCTGGCTGGACCGGGTCGAGCCCGGCCCCTGGCGGAACCTGCTCTTCGCCTTCGCCTGGGGCGCCTGCGCCGCCGCCCTCGTGGCGATAACGGCGAACTCCTTCGCGACCGAGTGGATAGCCACCGCCACCGCCGATCCCAGCGGCGCGGAGTCCCTGGGCGCCACCGTGGTCGCGCCGATCGTCGAGGAGAGCGCGAAGGCCGCCGCGATCCTGCTGATCTTCCTCTTCCGCCGCCAGTCGTTCACCGGTCTCGTCGACGGAGTCGTCGTCGCCGGCTTCACCGCGACGGGTTTCGCCTTCACCGAGAACATCCTCTACCTCGGCAGCGCCTTCGGCGAGGACCAGCAGATCGGCAACTCGGGCCTGGCGTCCGTGACCGCGGCGACCTTCTTCGTACGGGTCGTCATGTCCCCGTTCGCGCATCCGCTCTTCACGGTGCTGACAGGCATCGGCTTCGGCATCGCCGCGCTCGCCACGCACCGCCAGCGCGTCCGCCGCCGGCTGATGCCGCTGCTCGGCCTCCTGCTGGCCATGGGCACGCACGCGCTGTGGAACGGCTCGTCCTGGCTGTTCGGCCCCTACGGCTTCTACGCGGTGTACGCGGCCTTCATGGTGCCCGCCTTCGCCCTGCTCACCTGGCTGGCGATCTGGAGCCGGCAACGGGAACTGCGCACGGTCGCGGCCGAGTTGCCCGCGTACGCGGCGGCCGGCTGGCTCGCCGAGACCGAGCCGCTCGCCCTGTCCTCGATGCGGGCGCGCTCGATGGCGCGCGCCGTCGCGGGGCGCGGCCACGGTCCGGCGGCGGCGCGCACGGTCGGCGAGTACGAGGCGTTCGCGACGTCCCTGGCGTTCCTGCGCCACCGGGCGGGGCGCGGCACGGCGGGCCCGGACTACGCCGAGCGCGAGCAGGAGCTGCTGCACCACCTGTGGCAGCGCCGGGACGTGGCGTCGCCCGCGCTGGCTTACGCGGCGCGGGCGACGGGGCGGGTGTGGACACCGCCGCCGTACATCGACTACGGCGGCTACAACCCGTATCGGAGCTGAGTCCTGTGTGCCGGACAGTCCTACGTGCCTGACCCGGTCAGGGGGCGAGGCCCTTGCTGCGCAGCCAGCTCAGCGGGTCGATCCCGCTGCCGCCCGCGGTGTGCACCTCCAGGTGCAGGTGCGGACCGGTGACGTTGCCCGTGGCTCCCACGCGTCCGATCGTCTCGCCGGTGGTGACCTTCTGGCCGGCGGCGACCGTCATCGAGGACAGGTGGGCGTACCAGATCTCCGAACCGTCGTCGAGCTCCAGCACGACGCGGTAGCCGTACGACCCCGACCAGCCGGCCGACTTGATGGTCCCGCTGTGCACGGCCTTGGTGGGCGTGCCCGTGGGGGCGGCGAAGTCCAGGCCGGTGTGCTGGCCGGAGGACCACATGGAGCCGGTCTGGCCGTAGGTGGAGGTGAGCGTGTACGAGGAGGTGGGCAGCGAGAAGCTGGCGGCCAGCTTCTCCAGGCGCTCCTTCTCCGCCTTGGCCTCCGCGGCCTCCTTGGCCTTGCGCTTCTCCTCGGCGGCCTTCTCCTCCGCGTCGGTCTGCTGCTTCTTGGCCTCGGCCGCGGCCTTCTCGGCGGCCTCCGCCTCGGCGCTCGCCTTCTGGGCGGCGTCGGCCTCGGCCTGCTGCTGCTCCGCCTGCTGGAGGATGCGGGCGCGCAGCGCCTCGCCGGAGTCGGTGGTGCCCGCCTGGGCGTCGGCGGCGGTGAGGGCCGCCGTGGTGAGCGGTGAGGGTGTCTCGTCGCTCTTCTTGTCGCCGTCGGACATGAAAGACCCGACGCCGGGAAGGGACTTGGCGTCGGGGAAACTGTCCGAGATCGCGTCTGGAAGTGATATCGAGACCGCGGGCTTGTCCTGCGCGGAGGCGATGCCTCCCGCGCCGACCGCGGCGATGACGCCTACTCCGAGGACCGTGGAGCTGCGGGCGAGAGCGTTGCGCTGCTTGGCGACACGGTGCTTCCCGCGTACGGGGCGGATGGAGTCCGCGGTGGGATTCCACTCCTCCCGGTCCCTGTTCGCCTCACCGTCGGTGAGGTCGGTGCCGGCGAACCGGCTGCCGGGGCCGAAATAGGCCGGGGCTGAGGCTTCGGGGGCAGGCCTGTTGGACGCCACTGGGGCGCTCTCCTTTCCTTCCTTCTCGCCTACCGGGTTAGCTGACGGGTTCGGAGCAGGAAGGTCTCCTACGGGCGTTCTTGACCGCACAAGGCAGCAAGAGGCGCCCGATTCACCCCAATTGGTGGTTCCCCGGTTTCCTTGCGGAATTCGGCGCGTGCGCACGGTGCCGTCTCTTTCGACGGCTGGGACAACCGCGCTGCGTTATCGAACGTTAATAGACGACCGGGGCTTATTCCAAGCTGTTCCGGGTGATCGTTAGCGATGACGGCCGGGATCAACCGGGCCACAAGTGGGCGTAATCGGGCGAGTTGATCGACTCTCGGGCCGTGTGCGATCACACACTCGAACTGACGGTGCGTCAAATGTTATGCGGAGCGGTGCTTCCCGACTACACAGCGTGCCGGGCCGGACGACACCGCCGCCCGGCGGATGGCGGGGCGGCCGGCAGGGCGAGCCGTCTCAGGGCACGACGGGCATCGTCCTGCGCCGCTCCGGCTGGCGCGCCGTCGGCCGGCTGACGGCCAGCAGCGCCATGTCGTCCGTACTGCCGCCGCCGGTGTGCAGCCGTACGTCCCCGACGATCGCCTCCAGCAGCTCGTCGGGGCCGGGAAAGATCCGTCCCGCCAGCCGTTCGCGCGGGTTGTAGAAGACACCGGCCGCGTTGCGCGCCTCGGTGAGACCGTCCGTGTAGAGCAGGAGCGTCGATCCGGTCCCGTACGGGATCTCGTCCGCCCGGTCCGGCCACGCCCCCAGCTCGCCCATCCCGAGCGGCAGCGCCGGATCGGACGGGGCCAGCACCGTCAGCGCGCCGTCGGCGGCGAGCACCAGCGGCTCCGGGTGCCCGCGGTTGACCACCCGGACCATGCCCTCGACGTGCGGGATCTCCGCCAGTACGGCGGTGGTGAACCCCTCGAACAGATCGATCCCGCTGCGCCGTGTGCCCTCGCGCGCCAGCGCCCGCTCCAGCCGCTGCGCGACCCCTTCGAGCGAGCTCTCCTGCTCGGCGGCCTCACGGAAGGCGCCGATGACGACGGCCACCGTCTCGACGGCGCCCATGCCCTTGCCGCGGACGTCGCCCACCACCAGACGTACCCCGTACGCGGTGTCCTGGACGGCGAACAGGTCACCGCCGATGAACGCGCCCTCCTCGGCGGCCTCGTAGCGCGCGGCGATGTGCAGCCCGCCTATGCGGGGGGCGGGTGTGGGCAGCACGGCCCGCTGGGCCGCCTCGGCGATGACTCTCGCCGAGGCGAGACGTTCGCCGCTGCGGCGTACGACACCGTTGATGGCCAGCGCGAGGACGGAGACCGTGAAGACGTTCAGCCCTTGGCTGATCGTCGAGGTGTTGTCCAGATTCCCCGTCCCGAGATGCAGTCCCAGGAAGACCACGGTCGACACGATGCCGACAAGGAGGGTGCGCGCGAACGAGTAGAACGGGGCAGCCACCAGCGGGGCCGCCGCGAAGAGTGGGGAAGCCGTGAAGGCTGTCGGGGTGACCTGGTCCAGCACGATCGCCACCACGATGATCAGGCCGGGCAGGAGCTCCACGATCGGATACGGCGAGCGGGCGCGGTGCCGGGCGCGTCGCCGCCTGGCCCGGCGGGGGCGGTCGAAACCGGCGGGACGCCTGTCAGGGGAAGGGGAGTCGTTCCAGCCGGTGTCTTCCGGGGTCGGGCTCGCTTCACCCAAGCCGGCGTCGGCGTGCCGGAGGCTACGGCGGATCCCGCGCTCGACGCTGTTCCTGAGGCTGCGGAATCTGGTTCCGACGGAGATACGTCGACGGCGGGCGCCACCCCCGGCGGAACGGTCGTCGCTCCCGCCGCCCGCCGTCCCGTCGTCTCCGCTGTCTCTCAGGTGCCCCACCGGTCGTCTCCTGCCCGGTCCGTCGACGGCTGCGCACGGTACCGCGCACTTCCCAGGCTTACTCTTTCCGCGCCCGGCGGCTACCCGGCCATCGACCGACTGGGCTATCGACGGGGCCGGGGCCGCCGGGGCGCCGTCAGTCGGTGAGATGCCGCTCGGCGTACACCTTCATCGCGTCCCGTACGAGCACGGCCGCGCCTTCCTCGTACTTGTCGTAGTTCCGGCCGAAGCGCGGGTCGTCGACGTACATCGCCGTGACACCGATGACGTAGGACTTGGCGGGGCTCGACGTGGTCGACAGCCACTCGCAGTGCCTGCGGGCGATCTCCTGCGCCTCCGCGCTGTCGGGGGCGCGTCCCTCCTTCCTGGCCCGGCCCCAGTCCCGGGCGATGCTCTCGTGCCGGGCCATGAACTCCTTCCGCTCGCCCGCGCTCAGCGAGCGCCACCAGCGGTCGCCCTTCTCGTACGCGTCCCGGCCCCACCGCTCGGTCACCTCGCGCTCGTACCGCGTGTGATCGAAGCCGTCGAGAATCTCCTCGGCCATCAGCTCTTCTCCCCTCTCGGTCTTGTGGAGAGTGGTCCGCACCGAGGCGATGAGACGCCCCACCCGCTCCCGCTCCTGTTCCAGCAGTGAGAGATGGGTGCGCAGTGCGGCGGCCGTGTCCTGTTGACCGTCGAGGATCCGGGCGATCGCGGGCAGGCCGAGCCCCAGCTCACGCAGCAGCAGAATCCGCTGCAGGCGGACCAGGGCTTCCTGGTCGTAGTAGCGGTAACCGTTGCCGCCGACCCTGCTCGGGGTCAGCAGCCCCAGCTCGCCGTAGTGCCTGAGCGTGCGGCTCGTCGTGCCGGCCTTCTTCGCGATGTCCTGGATCGACCACTCCATGTCCACGACGCTAAATCTTGACGCCGCGTAAAGGTCAAGCCGGATGTCGTGGGGAGGGGGAGGAGGCGGGAGCCGGAGCACGACGAAGGCCCGGATCCACTGGATCCGGGCCTTCGTCTTCTGCGAGTAGCGGGGACAGGATTTGAACCTGCGACCTCTGGGTTATGAGCCCAGCGAGCTACCGAGCTGCTCCACCCCGCGCCGTTGAATGCAACTCTACGCCATCCGGACCAAGATCATCTCCATTTTCCGGTCCGGAGCGCCGA
>NZ_JAAPBF010000216.1 GCF_022695985.1 Streptomyces sp. NP-1717
CGCCCACTGTTCCGCCTCCGTGAGCCGCTCGTCCTCCAGGAGCTGCCCGCGCTCCACGTCGTGCCGCAGCTCCGCCCGCCAGGCCAGGAACTTCCGGTCCTGCCGCACCCGCGTCTCGAGCCGCTTCCAGGCGCCGATCAGCGCCTCGTGGGCGAGTTCGACCGTCGCGGCCTGCCCGTCACCGCCGCGCAGTACGAGCAACCGCCGTTCGGCGAGCGCGATCGCGATCCGCCACCGCCCCGCACCCGCCTCCTCCCGGCTCAGGACGTTACGTATCGGAGCCTCGCCGCCCGGCAGGAACCGGACGAGATCGGTGAGCAGCCGCATGGCCTCGGCCTCGTCGTCCCCGTGGACGCAACTGCGCCAGACGGTCTCGGCGTAGCGCCCCAACGCACCCTGTACGCCGCCGACTTCGCGATACGTATCGAATCTCAGCCGCCCCGCCGCCTGCCCGTCCCACAGCTGCGCCATGACGAAGCCCAGCAGTGGCAGCGCACCGGGACCGTCCCCCGCGTCGTCGAGCATCCGCTCCACGAGCCCGTCGTCGTACGTGACGGCAGGCGCCATCTCCAGGGGACTTCGGATCACCTGCTCCAGCTGTGCACGGGACATCGGAGTGAGCAGCCGCACCGGGCCCCGGCCGAGCGCGGGGCCGAGCAGCGGATGGCTGAGGGCCGCGTCCGTGAAGTCCGATCGGAGGGTGACACACACCCGCAGGCCGTCGGGCCGGTGCGCGGGAAACAGCAGCCGGACGGCCTCCTCGACCTCGCGGTCCGGTCCGGCGAGCAGCTCTTCGCCCTGGTCGAGCAGGACGAGCAGCCGCCGCTCCCGATCCGCGCCGGTCATGCGCAGGGCTTCCATGGGACCGCGCTCCGCGAGAAGTTCCTCCAGGTGCCGTACCTCCCGCGCCCTCGCGGCCCCGCGCAGTCGGGGACGTACGGCCGTCACCAGCTCCGAGGCGAGCGCCGAGCGCAGGGAGGCACCCTCACCGGAGCGGACCACCAGGACGACATCGCCCCGCCCGCGTATCCGCGGCGCCACTCCCGCGCGGGCGAGCGAGGACTTGCCACAGCCGGAGGGGCCGACGAGGGTGACACACGGGTGGGGGCCGGCGAGCAGGGCGGTGACGTCGTCGATGTCGTCCTGCCGGCCGAAGTAGACGTCCGCGTCGGCCTCTTGGAAGGTGGACAGGCCGCGGAACGGAGACGCGGGGCGGACCACGGGCGCCAGTTCGGGCAGCTCGGCGACGAGTGTGCGGGTGGGGATCAGGAAGGTCTGCCGGACCCCGGCGGGCTGGATCACGACGACCATGCCGGCCACGGCCCGCAGTTGTTCGTCCCAGACCGGGCTGCCGCTGAACCCCTCCTCGACGGGTATGCCGTGCGGATCCGCCTGCGACAGCTGGACCCAGCCCTCCGCGGTGCCGCCGCGCAACCGTCCGTAGTGCCAGACCCCGCCCGGGGAGCGGCGCGGGAAGCCCGGTACGCGCACGTCGTGGCCCCACACCCGTTCGGTGTCGGCCATGTTCACCGGGCGGGCCCCGGGTATCGCCGACGGCAGCCGGAGGACCGCGATATCGCCGGTCTGGTCCGCCCGTACCGGCACCCAGCGCTCGACCTCCGCCACGCCGCCGCCCTCGGCGAAGGGCAGGTCGACGAAGACCCGGGTGCCCGCCGCCACCTCTTCCCCGCGAGGCCGGTCGAGTGCGTCGCTCACCACATGGGCGCAGGTCAGCACCGTTCGGGGCGCGACGAGGAAGCCGGCGCCCGCGAGTTCGCCGCCGGGGCCCTTGACCCGGACCACGGCAGCGGCCAGTGCCTCCTCCGGGCTCCGTGACCCGGCGCCCATATCCCCCGCAGCCGCCACCCCGGCCTCCGCCCCTTGGGTCAACTCACCTGTTCAGTATCACCGTTGGCGTCGTTACGGTCACTTCTGTTCCAGGTCAGAGTGACCGCGAAGTTGGCCGCCGTGGCGGTGCTGGCGATCACGACGTCCGCCTCGGCGGACAGGGAGACACCGAATTCGAGAGTCATCTCGTCCGGGGCGTTCACCATCCCGCGGAACCGCCCCACGAAGCTGTCCGCGACGGGCCGCACCGTGTCCAGCATCTGTTCGAGGGACCGCTCGGCCCGCGCCACGGTCCGGCCGCCCCGACCGACCCGGACGAGGCTCTCGTCCACCTCGCGGATCTGCACCCGCACCACATCGTCGCCGCCACCGTTCAACGGCACTTCGACGGTGTGCACAGGACGGTTGGTCATGACGGTTCTCCATTCACTCCGGCACAGGGGTGCGTGATCCTAACGGGCCCTGGCGGAGCCGCTGTGACCCGGACGTCGAGGGCCGGATCCCGCGCGGCGGAAACTCGGATGCGGGCGCCGCGCGGTGACCCTAGGCTGCGCCTTCGGGACCGGCCCCGCCGTACGGGCCGTCAGCGATCGGAGACACACGGGGTATGAGCAGCCAATTGTTCGCGATCTGCTTCAACGCGACCAGGCCCGCGGACCTGGCGCGGTTCTGGTCAGGGCTCCTGGGCTGGGAGTTGGCCGGGGGTCCTGACGACGGCATCGACGTCCTGCCCCCCGACGCCGGCGGGTTCCGTATCCGTTTTCTGCCGGGCCGGGAGCCCAAGACCGGTCAGAACCGGGCGCACTTCGACCTGACGAGCGCCTCGCAGGAGGAGCAGCGGCGGACGGTGGCCAGGGCGCTGGAGTTGGGCGGGAAACACATCGACGTGGGCCAGCTCCCGGAGGAAGGCCACGTGGTGCTCGCCGATCCGGACGGCAACGAGCTCTGCGTCATCGAGGCGGGCAACAAGTTCCTCGCCGACACCGGCTTCGTCGGGGCGCTGGCCTGCGACGGTACGCGGGAGGTCGGCTACTTCTGGAGCGAGGCGCTGCGGTGGCCGCTGGTCTGGGACCAGGACGAGGAGACCGCGATCCAGTCGCCGAACGGCGGTACGAAGATCACTTGGGGTGGCCCCCCGGTCGCGGAGAAGACGGGCACGAACAGGCTGTTCTTCGAGCTGGCGCTCCCCGCCGGCGCGGTTGTCGACTCGGAGGTCGACCGCCTGGTCTCACTCGGCGCGACCCGCGCCGAGACCCGCGAAGGCGACGGCGGCCGGGTGATGATGCTCGACCCCGACGGCAACGAGTTCGCCGTGCGGCGGCCACGGTAGCGGGACCGCTCTGTTCGCCCGCGCGTCACGGCAACGGGCGTGTGAGCCAGACGACTTCACCGTTGTCCTCCATGGAGACGTGATCGCGCTCGAACCCGAGCTTCTCGAGGACACGGAGCGACGGTGTGTTCCAGGAGCCGACGGTCGACCAGAGCCTTTTCCGCCCGGTCGCGGCAGCGGCGTCGAGGACCGCGCCGGCCGCTTCGGTGGCGTAACCACGCCCGTGCGCGTGCCGGAACAGCTCGTACGCGATCTCCGGCTCCTCCAGGCTGGAGCGGCCGATGATCAGCCCGCAGTAGCCGATGAAGTCGCCTTCGTCGCGGCGCCGGACGGGCAGCAGGGCGATCCCCGTATCCGCCGTCGCGGTGAGCAGCTCCCCGATGGACGTCCGGACGTGCTCAACGGTGCGGGTCCCCTTGCCGCGTTCGGCGAGGAGGGCGCGGAACTCGGCGGCGTCCGACTCGGCCCAAGGCCGCAGTGTCAGTCGCTCGGTCTCCAGGTGGAACGGCATCGTCTCGTACGTGGTCATCCCCCCACTCTGCCCCACGGCCCCGGCCCGTCGTCCGGCACCGGGCGGTGCGGGGCCGCGCCCCACCGGGGGCCGTCCGCTCAGCGGCGCGCCCCGGTGACCACCACCAGCAGGGGGACGAGCCGGGTCGGAGGGATCTGGTAGCGCCCGCGCCCCGTCGTCTCCAGCCAGCCGGCGGCGACGAGTTGCCGCAGATGGTGGTAGATCTGGCCGGTCGTACCGAGTCCCTCCAGCTCCATCAGCTCGGTGACCGCGGTCCGCCCCTCGGCCAGCGCCTGGATCAGCCGCAGCCGTACGGGATGTCCCAGGGCGCCGAGCGCCTCGGCCGCCTCGGACCAGTCGGAGCTCAGCACCGACTCGGTGGCTTCCGACCGCTCCCACTCCACGAGCTCCCCGTCCAGGCCGACCACCGACCCGGTGAAGAGCACGCCTCCCCTGGCCACGGCCTGCAGACGCTCCCGGAGTACCGGCAGTGCCCAGTACGTCTCGGTCGACGCGTCCTCGGCCCGGGGCTCGCGCGTGCCGCCCTGTACCAGCTCCTCCAGTTCGGTGAGGCGCCGAGAAACCTCGGCTACCTGCCCGGCCAACGCTTCCCACGGCGGCGCACCATCACTCATCCGGCCAGCCTACGGCTCGGCCGGCGGGGGCCGGCCAGTGGATGGGCATGGGCATGGCGACGCCGTCGCACCGCCGGCCTCGAACGACGACGGAAGGGGCGGGCTCCCCGCCGGGACGGAGCCGGGCCCTCCATTCCCCCCTCGTTCCGAAATAACTGATCTTTGAAGCCGTGACCGATAGCGGTCATCAGGAAAATCCCGAGCCAGGATTTTCATAAAAATAGCCAATCGGTTCCAGCCACGAGCCTTCCGGAATTGATTATTCCAGATCACCCGTAACAGGGGTTCCACCAGCAGGTTCCTGCCCTTGCGTGGCCCATCCATCCATCTATTTTTTCCGCCACGGGGAAATGTTCGGCAGCAGAATAATTGCCAGCACACCCCCAGCCGTTTCGGGTGTGATGTGCACCACATCGGTAAAGCCTTGATCCAGCGAGGCGAATGGGTCCTATTATGACTCCCGCAAAGTCAGGTATTCGAACAGCACTGACAAATGGGGGACGACATGCCGCAGAGTGCACGGCGGGCAGGAAATTCACGCCCGAGCCCCGGTGCAAATCTTCGGCTTTTCGTTGCGAATTAATATAATTCCTCAACTCCCTGTCCGTCGGCGCGAAACTGTATTGAAGGAGCGAAGCGTGGCGACCATCGCCGAATTCATGAACGACCAGAAGCTGGGTGTTCTGGAGCAGGGCTACAAGGAGGACACCCAGGAGCCCGTCCTGGCCACTCCCGCGGCCGCCGTGGCGACCTGCTGGTACGTCGGCGGCGCTGCCGCCGGCGTCACCGTCGTGGCCGGGGCCTACGTGGCCGGCCGCGTCTTCGGCTGATCCATTCCAATCACAACGAAAGGGAATCCAATGAGCAGAATCATTGAGAGTGTCGCCGCCATCACGCCGGAGCACCTGACGGACGGCTCGCACGGCGAGGTCGCCGCCATGGCGCCCGTGCAGGCCACCCCCGGTCTGGTCGCCTTCGGTGCGGGCTTCGTCGGCGGCGCCGGCGTCTCGTGGGTCGGCGTCCAGGCGTACGAGGCCGGAGCGAACGACTGAACCGCTGTCGGGCTGAGCTTCACGCTGTTCAGGGGCTCTGCCGGCTCCTGAGAGCATCTTCCGGAAGCTGATTCCGGGAGCAGGCAGCACTGTCGGGCCGCGTCGGAACCGCGGCCCGACAGTGCGTCGATCGTACCTTCTGGCCATTCAGCACAAAGGAAGCCCCAGGTATGCAGCTGACAAAGAAACTCGCAGCTTCGTTGTTCTCTCCGATCCCTATCTCCAGGGATCGCGCGATAGGTATCTCCGAGCGCCTCGCGGCCCTTTCCAGTCTGTCTTCCTCTCTGGAATATCTCAGTCAGCGCCGGAGTTTCGAGCCCGGTGGTCTCAACGACTGGGAGATCATGAAGAAGACGCCGGAGAGCAGGGTCCCGGCGATTCAGAAGATGACCAACGCCGTGAGTGGCCGGAAGACCACGCTGGCCATCCATGCCTCACGTGTCGCGTGCAGCATCGGAATGCTGTTGCCGGGCAACAGCAAATGGCGGGCTGCGGGCAACCTCTACCTGGGTGTCACGACGACGGTGCTGCAGGCCCGGCACCGTTACGGAACGGACGGCGCGGATCAGGTCGCCACCCAGGTCCAGGCCGTCACCGGCCTGGCCCGGCTGCCGGTCAGCCCGCAGGTCAAGGACGCCCTGATGTGGTACCTGGCGATCCAGGCCAACATGTCCTACGCGGCGTCGGGCTGGGCGAAGATGGCCGGGACCATGTGGCGCGACGGCTCCGCCCTGCCCGGTGTGATGCGCACCCGCACCTACGGCTGGGAGCGCGCCTACCGTCTGACGCAGCGTTTCCCGCGTGCCAGCAAGATCACGCAGCACAGCGTGCTGGCCATGGAGTGCCTCTTCCCGGTGGTCTACCTGGCCGGCGGCAAACTGACCCGGCCCATGATCGCCGCCGCGGGCAGTTTCCACGTCGCCAACGCGTTCGTCATGGGCCTCGGCCGGTTCATGACCGCGTTCCCCGCGATGCACCCCATGGTGGCCTACACGACCGCGCCCAAGTCGTTCGCGGTGGTCGCCGACCGGGACGACCGGATGGTCAAGACCGCACTGGTGCTGCTGGCCGGCGGCGTCACGGCCGCGGGGGTCATGGCGACGCAGCGGCGTGCCCGCGCCGTGGCCGGCTGGCCGACGTCCCGCACCGTCACCACGCGCCACGGCAACGTGCTGACGTACGACGCGGGCGGCCAGGACCGCCCCGACCGTCCGGTCCTCGTCTTCAACCACGGTCTCGCCTCGACCACCGAGCACTTCGCGTGGATGGTCGAGCGGCTGGCCTTCGACCTGGGCTACGCCTCGGTGACCTACTCCCGCGCGGGTTACGGCCCCAGCAAGCGGCTGCGGGAGACCCCGTACACCGTGCAGGAGTCGGTGAACGACCTCGAGGACCTGATCCGCGGGGCACTCCCCGAGGACCGCAAGGTGGTGCTCGTCGGACACTCCCTGGGCGCCGAGGTGAACCGCCGCGTCGTGGGGCAGCTCGGTGACCGGGTGGCCGGTGTCGTCTACCTCGACCCCACGCACCCCGCGCAGCTCGTCCGGTCGGAGAAGCAGCGCAAGGGCAGCGAGATCTTCACCGAGTCCCTCGCGCTGATGAGCCGCTGGACGAAGCTCGGGACCGGCGCACTGCTCGGTCGTCCCGACTGGGTGAACGACCTGCCCGCCGCCTACCGGAAGAAGGTCTTCGCGCACTACGCCGACTCCCGGCTGTGGGCCGCGGCGGCCCAGGAGTGGGAAGCCGTCCGCGAGGAGCTGGAGAACTACACCGGAACGCTGGAGCCCGTGCCGGCTCCCGGCCTGGTCGTCGCCGCGCAGCTCACGGTGGACACCGACCCCGAGCAGTTGCTGATGTACCACGACATCGCGCGCTCCCACGAGGCGGCGGACCAGCACGGCGAGGTCGTCGTGGTCGAGCGCGGTGGGCACGACACGATCCTCACCGACCCGCGCCACACCCGGACCTCGACGGAACTCGTCGCCGAGTTCGTCCGGACGTACTGCACTCCCGGCACCCCGCCGGCTGTTGAGAAGACCGACGAGACCCCCTCCGGGAAAGTGGGCGACACCAAATGAACGCGACCTCACTCCTCAAGGACGCGTTCACCGGACCGGGTTCCGCGACGCGTATCGCAGGCGCGACTCTGCTGGTGACGACCCTGGCCGCGCAGCACCCGCACCCGGCCTTCGAACTCGCGCGGGCCAAGGACGTGTTCTCGCTCGTACCGAACTGGAAGTTCTTCGCGCCCAACCCCGCGACGCACGACTTCCACTACCTCTACCGCACCCTGGACGAGGACCGGCAGACGTCCGCCTGGGTCGAGTTGGACCTCATCACGAATCGCAAGATGATCCAGGCCTTCTGGTTCTCGTCCCGCCGCCGGGAGAAAGCGGTGTTCGACATCTGCACCGCCATCCTGAAAAGCATCCAGAAGGGCGACGATCCGACCAACTCCCCGCCCTTCCGGGTGCTGACCGAATTCATCAAGAAGCAGATCAGGGACGCGTCGGACGCGACCGACGTCCGCGGATTCCAGTTCTCGGTGGTCCGGGCGCCCGGACACGACGACAGCGAGGACCCCGAAGTCCTCTACGTGTCCACCTATCTGCCGATGGAACCGGCACGGCCGGCATTCCTCGGTGCCGTCTGACACCGCACCCCGCCAGAGGGTCCACCGAAACAGGATTGGAGCTCCCGTGACCATCGCGGACATAGGCTACGGCAAACAGTTCGAGAACTGGTACGACCGCATCTTCCCGGACGACGCCGCGACGCTGACCACCGTCGAGGCTATCGCGGGACATCACCCGGACCCGGACCTCGGCACCCTGGAACTCGGCGTCGGCACGGGGCGGATCGCGTTGCCGCTCTCGCGCCGCGTCGGCCCGGTGACCGGCGTGGACTCCTCGCCGGAGATGCTCGTGGCGCTGGAGAAGAAGGCCGAGGAGGGCGACGACGTCACCGCGGAACTCGGTGACATCCGGACCTACCGCGGGGACCGTCAGTACGGTCTGGTCTACTGCGTCTGCTCCACGCTGGCGCTGGTCCTGGACCCCGCGGAACAGCGGGAGGCCGTGGCCCGCGCGGCCGAACACCTGCTGCCCGGAGGCAGGTTGCTGATCGAGACGCACAACCGGCCGGGGATCGTCGCCCAGCACGAGGGCCGCACGCGCACCACGATCTTCGCGCCCTACCCCGAGCCGAACACGGGCCTGCAGATGCACGGCACGCTGTTCATGGAGAACACGATCTGGCAGGTGTCCACGGTCTGGTTCGAGTCGGACGGCACCCACCGCATCGGCACCGAGGTCGCGCGTCTGCTCGTCCCCGAGGAAGTGGACGCGTACGCGCGGGACGCCGGTCTGGTCCCCGAGGGTCACTACAGCGACTGGCAGGGGACCGCGTACGCCCCCGAGGCCGGCCTGTTCGTGGCGTCGTACACCAAGCCGGCATGAACCTCCGGGAGATAGTCCGCCGCCACCAGGCCCTGCTGATCCTCGGAATCGGCATGGGTCTGGTCGGTGCGGCGGCCACGCTCGCCCAGCCCTGGATGCTGGGGCAGTTGATCGAAGCGGTCTCGCTGGACAAGTCGGTCGTCTGGCCCATCACCTTCATCGCCCTGTTCTTCATCACGGACGCGGCCATGAGCGCCGGCCACACCTATGTGATCGGGCGGGCCGGGGAGAGCATCGTCTTCGACGCCCGCCGGATCCTCGGCGGCCGGCTGCTGCGGAGCCGGATACCGCACTTCGCACGCCTCGAACACGGCGACATCTTCTCGCGCACCGTCTCCGACACCTCCATCGCCTGCCTGGTCATCGCGCAGGCACTGGCGCAGATGGTCACATCGGTCTTCATGCTGGTCGGCGGCATCATCCTGATGGCGATGCTCGACTGGCTCCTGCTGCTCGCCACGATCGGCTGCCTCGGCCTGGCCAGCGTCGTCGCCCTGCTGCTGGCCCGTCAGGTACGCGTCGCCGCCCTGAAGAACCGGGAGAACGTCGGCGCGTTCGGCTCGGGGCTGCAAAGGGTGCTGGGGGCCCTCACCACGGTGAAGGCGTCACGTGCCGAGGAGCGGGAGACCGAGGAACTGGCGCGCCTGGCGCAGAAGGCCCGGCGCAGCGGTATCCGGGTCACCGGCTTCAGCGCGCTCCTGACACCCACGATGAACGTCGGCACCCAGCTCTCGCTGGCGGTCGTCATCTCCTGGGGCATGGCGCGGGTGGCGACCGGGGACATGCCGCCGGCCGATCTCACCTCGTTCGTCATGTACTTGTTCTACCTGGTGTCCCCGCTGGTGATGCTCTTCATGTCGATCGGCCAGGCCCAGCAGGGACGCGCGGCGGTCCAGCGTGTGCTGGAACTGGGGGCCATCCCCCAGGAGGAAGAGGAGGAGCGGGCCGGGAACCCCGCGAAGCGCGACGTCCGGGAGCCGGCCGCGACGTCCGGGTCCGCGGTCAGTTTCGAGCGGGTCAGCTTCGGCTACCACGAGGACGTACCGGTCCTCCGGGAGGTCTCGTTCTCCCTGCCGCGCAAGGGACTTACTGCTATCGTCGGTCCTTCCGGCGCCGGCAAGACGACGACGTTCCAACTGATCGAGAGGTTCCTTTCTCCTGACAGCGGAACGATCCGGATCGCGGGCCGTGACATCGCCGGTCTCCGTCTCGGGGAACTGCGGTCGCAGGTCGGCTACGTCGAGCAGGACGCGCCCATGATGCGCGGCACGATCCGCGAGAATCTCACGTACGCGAACCCGTCGGCCGACGCCGCGGATGTCGCCCGTGCGCTGCGGCTCGCCAGCCTCGACAGCTTCCTCGGCGAGCTGCCGCAGGGGCTCGACACGGATCTCGGCGAGCGCGGGGCCGGGTTGTCCGGCGGGCAGCGGCAACGGCTCGCCATCGCCCGGACGTTGCTGCAACGGCCGGATGTGATACTCCTGGACGAGGTCACCGCCCATCTGGACAGCGACACCGAGGCCGCGCTGCGCGACGCGATGCTCGAAGCCGCCGGGGAGTGCGCCGTGCTGGCCATCGCGCACCGGCTGTCCACCATCGTGCGGGCGGACCGGATCATCGTGATGGAGGAGGGCCGCGTACGGGCGACCGGCACCCATCGGGAGCTCATCGAGTCCGACGAGGTGTACCGGCGCCTCGCGCACCAGCAGTTCGGCGCCGAGGACGCCCTGATATGACGGGCGCCGACGTGGCCGTGGTCGGCAGCGGCCCGAACGGACTGGCCGCCGCCGTCACCCTGGCGCGCGCCGGGCTGACCGTGCACGTCCACGAGCAGGCCGCCACCATCGGTGGCGGCCTGCGGGGTGAGGCGCTGTTCGACTCCGGCGTGTGGCACGACATCTGCGCGGCCGTCCACCCGATGGCCGCCGCTTCGTCGTTCTTCCGCGAGTTCGACCTCGCGGCCCGCGGCGTCGCGCTGCTCCAGCCGCCCATCGCGTACGCCCACCCGCTGGACGGCGGCGAAGCCGCCTTCGCGTACCGGGACCTCGCGAAGACGGCCGAACGCCTCGGTCCCGACGGGGCGGCCTGGCACCGTCTGATGGCGCCGCTGGTGCGGCGCTCGCAGTCCGTCACCGATCTCCTGCTCTCCGGCGGGCGCTCGCTGCCGCGCGACATGGTCGCTCCGCTCGCGATCGGCACACGCGTCCTCGGGCACCTGCTGCGGACCAACGGCCTGCGCACCGAGGCGGCCCGGGCGCTGATCACCGGCGTCGCGGCGCACGGCGTCGGCAGGTTGCCGAGCCCGCCCACCGCGGCCATCGCGATGCTGCTCGGGCATCTGGCGCACGCGAGCGGCTGGCCGCTGCCCCAGGGGGGCAGCCGCCGTATCGCGGAGGTCATGGCCGAGGACCTGCGGGCACACGGCGGGGTCTTCCACACCGGCCACCGGGTGACCGATCTCAAGGAACTCGACGCCCGTATGGTCATGCTGGACACCACACCGCACGGTCTGCTCGACCTGGCCGGGGACCGGTTGCCCGCGCGCTACCGCCGGGCCCTCGGCCGCTTCCGGTACGGTCCGGGCGCCGCGAAGGCCGACTTCCTGGTCGAGGGGCCCATCCCCTGGTCCAACCCCGAGATGGGGCTGGCCGGCACCGTACATCTGGGGGGCAGGCGTGCGGACACCGTCGCCGCGGAGAACGCGGCCGTTCGCGGTGGGGCGAGCGAGGAACCCTTCGTACTACTGGTCGACCCGGCCGTGACCGACCCCGGCCGGGCGTCCGGAAAGCGCCGCCCCGTGTGGGCGTACGCCCATGTGCCGAACGGCGACACCCGGGACCCGGTGCCGCTGATCACCCGTCGCATCGAGCGGTACGCGCCCGGCTTCGCCGACACCGTCGTCGCCTCCCGTGGTGTGACGGCGGCCGACTACGAGTCGTACAACCCGAACTATCCCGGTGGCGACATCGGCGCGGGGGCCCTCACCCTCCGGCAGGCCCTCCTGCGGCCGACGCCCGCGTGGAACCCCTACCGCACCCCGCTGCCCGGGGTGTATCTGTGCTCCGCCTCGACACCACCCGGACCCAGCGTGCACGGCATGTGCGGCCATCTCGCCGCCCTCGCCGCGCTCAGACGTGAGTTCGGCATCACCGCAGTTCCTCATCTGGGACCCCACGGCGGAGCCAGGGCCGCCGAGAAGATCAGGAGAGAATCATGAGCACCGCCCATCCCCCCACCGCCGCCGAGGACTTCGCCGGCTACCTCCGCGCGTACCACGCCGACGCGTTCGACGGCACCGACGCCGTCGAGGACGTCTGGTCGCGCTACCACGTGCCCGACGGCGACCACGAGGTCAACGGCCGCCGACTGGACCTCAAGAAGATCCTGGGCGGCATCCGGTCCAGGCGTTCCCTGGGCGCACCGTACGAGCTGTACATCCACGAGGTGATCGTGGAGGGGCGCACCGCCGCCGCCCGGTACACGATCGGCACACCCATGCTGTGGAAGGTGCAGAGCGCGACGCATGTGACGCTCTTCGCCGAGATGGCGGAGGACGGGCGGGTCGCGAGCACCACCGGCTTCTCCTCCAGCAGGCCCGGCTG
>NZ_JAAPBF010000217.1 GCF_022695985.1 Streptomyces sp. NP-1717
ATGCCGCCCACCTCGCACACCCCCGTGCCCGGACACGGTGCTCCTTCCGCGTGGCCGCGGGCCGCTCGTTCTGTGTCGTCGCCGTGCGTCAGCCGAGGTCAACTTGGCCTCCTGGAAGGTCGATCGGGCACGTCGTGAAGCTCAACGACCAGGTGGCGATTTCGAACGCGTGTGTTTCGGACGCTCCGGAAACCGCGTGACGGCGGGGGAATCGGTGCGTGGCGGATGCACGGGCCCTTGCCGGACGGGAGGGCGCCCGGTGACACGGATGGCCGAAACGCCGGTGCGTGTGCGTGGCCGGGCGTGTCCCGGTCCGTCGCGGCGGCGCGGAGGACCTGTCGCCCGGGGCCGGTTCAGGCGTCCAGGGTGACGTCCGAGGTCGGGACGGCGCAGCACAGGAGTGCGTGGCCGGTGCCGACGGGGACGGCGGGGGTGAGGAGGTGTGCCGTCGTGCCTTTCACGGGCCGGCGGCAGGTGCCGCACGCTCCGGCCCGGCAGGCGGCGGGCAGCCGGAGCCCGGCGGTCTCGGCGAGATCCAGGAGGGTCCCGTCCTCGGGGGTCCAGCGGGCCTCGATGCCGCTGTCGGCGAACCGTACGGTGAACGGCCCCGGCGAGGGCGGCGGCAGGTCTGTCAGGCCGGCCGCGACGGGTGAGAAGAACGGCTCGTCCTTGATGGACTCCTCCGGCAGCCCCGCCGCGCGCAGGGCCGCGCGAACCGTCCGTACGAAGGGGCCCGGGCCGCAGAGGTACGCCTCGGTGAGCGGGTCCGCCGCCGCCAGCCGTGCGAACTCCTCGGCGGTGGGGCGCCCTTGGCGTGCGCCGGGTGGCAACGGTCCCTCGGGGGCGGTGAGATGGAGCCGGGCCTCGGTGTTCGGGAGCCGGGCCGCCAGTGCGGTGATCTCGGGCCACAGCGGTGTCTCGCGCGCGGTCCGCGCCACGTTCACCACGGTGACGGACCGCCGCGGCGCCGTCGCCGCCACCGAGCGCAGCAGTGGCAGTACGGGGGTGATCCCGATACCGGCGGCCACCAGCAGCAGCGGACGTCCGGCGTCATAAGGGCACGGGTCTTTCCGGGCGACGGTATTTCGTCGTCCGGAAAGACCCGTGGTGAGGGAACGTCAGAGGCCGGTAGAAGCGCGGGTGTTGAGGCTGATCGGAAGGGAGCGGACCGTGCCGCGCGGTGAGCGGCCGGCCAGGATTTCACAGAGGAGGCGCGCGCATTCCGCGCCCATGTCACGGGGCCGCAGATCGATCGCCGTGATCGGGGGGTCGGAGAGCCGCATGGTGGTGCTGTCGACGCACGAGGCGAGGAGCAGGTCCTTGCCGACCGTGCGGCCGGCCGCACGGATCTCGGGGAGCACGGCCACGGCGGCGCCGTCGGCGGCGCAGACGACGGCGTCGGTCTCCGGGGACCCGGCGAGCATCCGGGCCACCTCAGCCCGCAGCACGTCGGGGGGCGAGCCGAAGGGTGCCTTGTGCACCGTGTCGGGCACCCCGTTGCGTACGCACCACCGGCGGTAGGTGTCGAGCACCGTCGCGGCCCACTCCGCGGTGCTGTCGGAGGCGAGCAGGGCGGGCCGGGCGGCGCCCGCGTCCCGGAGGTGGTCGAGCAGTTCGACGGTGGTCGTCTCGTGGTCGGACCAGACCACTCCGGTGGACTCCTTGTCGCCGACGTACCGCTCGGCGGTCACCACCGGCAGCCCCGAGTTCATCAGCGCCTCGACGACCGGGTCCCCGGCCATCGGGTCGCACAGGACGAGGCCGTCCACCTGGGGCAGCGCCCCGCGGTGCGGCAGATGGCCGGAGGAGATCATCGTGACGTTGAGGCTGGCCCGTGTCGCCTGCTCGATCACCCCGAACACGAACGACATGTAGTACTCGGCGCTCGTCAGGAACTCCGGGATGTGCAGGGCGATGGTCTCGGTCACCGACGTACGCAGCGAACGCGCGTTCCTGTTGGGCGAGTAGCCGAGCCGCCGGGCCGCCGCCTCGACCGCGTCACGGGTCGCGCCGGAGACCCGGCCGTGGCCGCGCAGCGCGTCCGACGCGGTGGTCTTGGAGACCGCCGCCTCGCGCGCCACATCGGCGATGGTCGGCGGCGGGGTGTCCTCGGGGCGTGGCCCGGCGGGGCCGGAGGAGCCGGTGGAGGCGGCGGAGGCGGCGGGCCCGCCGGCCGCGTCCGGGGAGCCTGACGTGTTCGGTGTCGTACGGGGCATCCGGTTCACCATCCGTGGGTCAGGGTGTCGTCGAGCGCGGCGGCGAACCGGTCCGCGCTCTCGCGGGTCAGACAGAGCGGGGGTTTGATCTTCAGCACACACAGCCGGTCCGAGGTGGGCTGTACGACGACGCCGAGTTCGCGCAGCCGTTCGCAGATCGCCGCGGTCTCCTCGGCGGCCGGTTCCAGGGTCTCCCGGTCCCTGACGAATTCCACCCCGAGGTAGAGCCCCGTCCCGTGCACCGCGCCGATCAGCGGATGCCGCCCGGCCAACTCCAGAAGGCGCTCGCGCAGATGGCCTCCCACGACACGGGCGTTCTCCTGGAGCCCTTCGTCGCGCAGGGCGTCGAGCACGGTCAGTCCGACGACCGAGCTGACCGGGCTGCCGCCGGCCGAGGAGAAGAAGTAGCCCTGGGAGCGGTAGGTGTCCGCGATCTCCTTGCTGGTGATCACCGCGCCCAGCGGGTGCCCGTTGCCCATCGCCTTGGCGACGGTGACGATGTCCGGTACGACACCCTGCTGCTCGAAGCCCCAGAAGTGCGATCCGAGCCGCCCGTATCCGACCTGCACCTCGTCGGCGACGCACAGGCCGCCCGCCGCGCGGGTCGCCTCGTACACCTGCCGGAGATAGCCGTCGGGCAGTGCCATGCCTCCGGCGTTGCCGTAGTACGGCTCGCAGATGAACGCGGCGGGAGGGCGCCCCGACCGGGCCAGCTCCCGGATCGAGTCGGCCGCCAGCGGACCGTACCGCTCGGCGTCCTGGCCGCGGTGGCTGCCCCGGTAGGAGTTCGGCGCGGGCAGGACGTGCACCCAGTCGGGTCGCGAGGCGAGCGCGCCGGGGTTGTCGGCGACCGAGGTCGATACGGCGTCGGAGGCGTACGTCCAGCCGTGGTACGCCTCCCCCACCGCGACGACGTCCTGCCGTCCGGCGGCAGCCCAGGCCAGGCGCAGAGCCAGATCCACCGCCTCCGAGCCGCTGTTGACGAGGAAGACGGTGTCCAGGCCGTCCGGCAGCAGGCCGGCCAGCCGCTCCGAGAGGCTGACGACGGACTCGTAGTGGAAACGCGAGTTGGTGTTGAGGCGCTGCCACTGCTGGTGGACCGCCTCGCTCAGGCCCGGATGGCCGTGCCCGAGAATGGTCACGTTGTTGAGCATGTCCAGGTAGCAGCGGCCCTCGGTGTCCACGAGGTGCTCGCGCCAGCCGCGCTCGATACGTGGCGGCGCGTCGAAGTAGTGCTCCTGTACGGCGGCGAAGGAGCGGTCGCGGCGCTCCAGGAGGCTCTCGGCGCCCGTCCCCGGCTCGGTGCGGGCGGCGGGGACGGCGGGGACGACGGGCTCGAAGAGCGCGGCGGGATCGGGGCACACCGCCAGCCAGCCCTCGGCCAGGTCCGGCGGGACGGTGCGGGGAGCGGGGCGGTCCGCCAGGCGGGAGAGCTGGAGGTGCGCGGCGGAACCGTCCGGACGCGGGACGAGGGTGCCGAGCGGCGCCCCGGCCGGGACGGCGCGACCGACCGAGGAGGTCGCGGTGTCGGCGCCGTCCCCCTCCGTCTCCGTATCGATGCCGTCGATGCCGTCGAGCACCAGGGACCATCCGTCGTCGGTGCGCAGCGTCACCCCGTCCGGGGAGTGCCGCACCAGTGATCCGGCCCAGGGCGCCCGGAGCTCCAGCGCGACCGCGACGCGCAGCTCGGTCCCGAGCGCCAGGGTCGCGGCGTCCGGTTCGCCCGGCCTCGACCGGGTCAGCCGGTACTCGCCGTGCCGGGTCCGTACGGCCGTTCCGTTGCGCTCCAACGCCCCCGCGGCCAGGGCGTCTTCGGCGTCGGCGGCCAGCCAGCGGCCCTCGTGCAGAACGCCGCTGGACACCGACAGGTCCAGCGTCTCCACGCCGCCGGTCGGCTCCGGCAGCAGCGGGTGTCCGGCCGCCGGCGGACCGGGCGGCGCCAAGTGGCCGACGGCCGAACGCAGTTGGGCCGTCATGACCTCCGCGGGCACCGAGACGGCCGCCTCGAACATCGCCCACTCGCGGTCCAGCGCGGTTCCGGCGTACTCGTTGCCGGGGTCCTGCAGGACGTCGTACTGGCCGCTGACCACCAGGACCGCGGTGCGCAGCACGACCAGCGGCCACAGCGCGTCCGTCTCGGGGCCGGCCAGGGGGCGGACCGCGTGGAAGGCCCGCACGGCGGGTAGCACCGACGCCGGGGTGGAGCCGTGGTGGTGCAGGACGGACGCGCAGGTGACGGCGAGTTCGGCCACGGCCCAGCCGTACCCCAGGTCGCCGAAGTCGATGACGCCGACGGGCAGGGGCCGTCCGTCCGGCCCCGGCTCGCACACGACGTTGTTGTCGGTGAGGTCACCGTGGATCACCTGGACCGGCAGCCGCTCTTCGAGCGTCCGCAGCCGCGCGTGAGCAGCGCGGGCCTCGCGCACCACGCGTTCGGCACGCGCCGTGTCGGTCATGAACGGGGCCAGGGCCTCCACGACGTCCGCCGCGTTGCGCAGGTCCCACAGTCGCGGGCCGTCCGGGTCCGGCATGTCGAGGCCGGCCAGGGAAGCGGTCGTACGTCCGGCGAGTTCACCGAGCCGGGCGACGACGCGCGGCGCGAGGTAGCGGCTGTCCATGATCGGCTCGCCGGGTACGTAGTCGAAGAGCCGGCAGTGCAGCGCCACGCCCCCGACGGTGATCCGCTGAACGAAGTCGCCGTCGACACCGGCCCGTGCCCGGGGCAGCCGGAGAGCGGGATCGGCGGTGGCGAGATGCTCGGCCGCCGTCACCTGGGCACGCAGGGTGGCTGGGTCGGTCACCGGGTTCGCGATCTTCAGGACGTGGTCACCGCCCGGGTCCGTGCGTACCCGGTAGTTGCGGTCCTGCTGGCTGCCGAGATCCCGGGCCGTCCCCCGTACCCCGAACCGCTCCCACAGCGCGGCCGCCACGGCGGCGTCGTCGACGGCAACCATGGCGGGCACCCGCCAGTCCGCGGCCGAGAAACCCATTCTGCTCCCCCTCCGAGGGCCGGAACCGGCTCTCGCGGAGTGCGTGCCGGATCGTTCCGGCGCAATGTAGCCAGGGGAATTGCCCATGTCAACGGCGGGGGCGCGCCCGGTGACTTCCGGGGTGCCGCCGGGGTGGGTGGACCCCGGAGAGCTGAGGTCCACCCACCCGCGGCCCGGCCGGTTCAGCCGTTACGGCGCTCAGCAGTGGAAGAAGACGCTCTTCCAGCCGAAGGCGTCCCGGCTCTCCTGGCTGCCGCGGAAGGTGGTGTGCACCTTCCCCCGGCAGCCTGGCTCGTTGTACATCGCGGCGGTCTGGCCGGTGTACGTGAAGCGGTAGGCCGCCTTGTGGCCGGGGTCGATCTCGTTGCAGCCGCAGGCGAACACCTCTCGGGCGCTTCCGGTGTTCTGCGGTCCCGACCAGCTGAGGAAGCTGCTCGCGACGGCCGTTCCCGCGCCGAGGGCGAGGGCTCCGGCCAGCATCGCGGCGCTGACGGCGGTACGAAGGGCATGGCGCTTGCGCATGGGGTTCCTGTTCGGTTTCGTGTCTGTCATCGGGTGTCGCGCGGTAACGCGTCGCGCGATGTCGCGCTGTGCCGCGGGCGGCGCCACCCTCGGCGTTCTCGCGATTCACCATTCCGCCCGGCGCTGTCGTCCCGGTCACGTCCCGGTCACTCCGCGGCTCACCCGTCCGCCGGGCGCCGCACCTCGTGCGCGATCCCGAGCGCCAGGGCGACGCTGTCCTCGGCCGTCGCGCCCCGCCGCCACGCACGGGTGTACGCCTCGGCCGTCATCCGCTCCCGCACGACGGCGCGGGTACGGGCGTGGAGCGTGCCGAAGGGGCGGAGTTCGGTGATCCTTGCGCCCGTCGCCCGGCGGTACCGGTGCGCCGCCCCGAGGACGACGGCCGCCCTGTCGTGGTGTCCGAGGGCGCCGAGTGTCCAGGCCAGGGTCTCCAGGCTCCAGGCGGGGCCCCAGTTGTCGTCGAGGGCACGCTGCCGTACGAGTGCGTCGCACAGCGGCGCGAGCCCTCGGCGGGGCTCTCCGTGCAGCAGTTCGGTGAGACCGGTGCACCACTGGGCCCAGGTCCGTGCCCACTCGGCGCCCGTGCTCTCCGCCTCGGCGACGTAGGTGTCACAGGCGAGGCGGGCGTCGGCGCGGTCTCCCAGGAACGCCGCGGCCATCGCCCAGAACATGGTGGCCATGTGCGCGTCCCCGGTCTGTCCCGCCGCGGCGAACTCATGCCGGGCGTGTGCGAGTTGAGCGATGCAGGCCGGGTCGCCGGATACCAGGAGCGCGTACACGCCCTCGATGTACACGACGGGCGCGGGTCTCGGGGGCCCGGGCACGACCGCACGGCACTCGGCCAGGTGGGTCTCCGCCGCGGAATGGTCTCCCTGGACGAGCGCGACGAACGCCTTCATGACCGGCACCATGACCGTCAGCTCGCCGAGGGCGGGATCGACCAGCGGAGAGAGGCTGTCGATCCAGTGGCGGGCCTCACCGAGCGTGCTGCCGAAGAACCAGCAGCGTGTTCGCGTGAGGTCCACGACGATGGCCGCACCGGCCGGCGCGAGGTCCGGGCGTACCCGGCAGAAGTCGAGCGCGGAGCGGATGTTGGGCAGTTCCCGGCGCAGCCGCTCCAGCCAGCCGGCCTCGTCGGGCCCGCACCACCCGGCGGCGGCGCGGGCGGTGAGCGCCCGGTAGTACTCGCAGTGCCTGACGAGCAGTCCGGTCGAACTCCCCGCCGCCCGCAGGTGGTCCGTACCGTACTGGCGGATGGTCTCCAGCAGGCGGTAGCGCGTGCTGCCGCCGTGCCGCCCCGGTGACACGGCGGGCTCGACCGTCACCACGGACTTGTGGACCAGACCGTCGATCAGGTCCAGTACGTCCTCCCGTGCGATGCCCTCCCCCGCCTCGTGCGACTGCGGGCCGGTCGTCCCGTCCGCGCAGACGGCTTCGGCGGCCCGGAGGTCGAAGCAGCCGACGAAGACCGAAAGGCGGGCCCAGAGCAGCCGTTCTCCCGGTGTGCACAGACCGTGGCTCCAGTCCATGACACCGCGCAGGGTCTGGACGTAGCGTCCGGGGGCGAGCGCGGGCACCCGCCCCGCCGCCTGTCCGGCCACCCGTACCGTCCCGGGGGCGCCGGGCGCGGCGGGCAGTCCGGTCGCGCCGGCCGGTGCGTGCGTGAGGTGGCGTGGAGCCGACAGCAGGCGGAAGCGGTCCCCGAGCCGTTCCAGCACCTCGTCCACGCTCAGCGACCCCAGCCGTACCGCCGCGAGTTCGATGGCCAGGGGGATACCGTCCAGACGCCGGCACAACTCGGCGGCCGAAGCGCCGTTCCCCTCGCCCGCCCGCCGTGCGACCGCGCAGGCGGCGGCCCGGTCGTACAGCAGACGCACCGCCTCGCACATCTCGCCGCCAAGATCCTGACTGATCGTCAGACACGGAACCAGCAGCAGGTGTTCGCCCGGTGCGCCCAGCCTCTCGCGGCTGGTGGCGAGCACCCTGAGGTCCGGCGCGGCCCGCAGCAGTCGCAGTACGAGTGTGGCCGCGGCGTCCACCAGGTGCTCGCAGTTGTCCAGTACGAGCAGCAGGCGGCGGGCGCGCAGATGGTCCGCGATCGCGTCGGTCGCGGACCGTGTGGACTGGTCGCGCAGCCCCAGCGACTCGGCGACGGCCCGTTCCACACCGCCCGCGTCCGGGGCGCGGCGGGGGCGAGGTCCGGCGCCGCCGTGAGCATCCGCTGGTGCAGGGCCTTGAGTTCGGCGCCCGGATCGACACCCAACTCCTCGGCGAGCAGCGCGCTGACCTCGCGGAAGCTCGCCAGCGCCTCGCCCTGTCTGCCGCACTGGTACAGCGCGAGCATCCGCTGGGCCCAGAAGTGTTCGCGCAGCGGGTGGAGCCGGGTCAGCCTGCGCAGTTCCGGGAGCGCGTCCGCGGGGCGCCCGCGGCGGATGGTGGCATCGATCCACGATTCCTCGGCGGCCAGCCGCTGTTCGCACAGGACGGGTACGACGTCCCGGAAGCGCTCCGGGTCCAGATCGGCCAGCGGCTCACCCCGCCACAGCGCGAGCGCGTCGCCGAGCTGTTCCAGCGCCCGCTCGGGCCGGCCGGCGTCGAGCGCGGCCGCGCCCTCCCGGGCGAGGGAGGTGAACCGGTGCGCGTCCAGCCGGTGTCCGCCCTCCGCGTCGAGCGCGTACCCGCGCCGGTCCGTCCGTACGACCTCCGGTCCGAGGGCCCGGCGCAGCCGCAGGACGTAGTTCTGTACGGCGTTCCTGGCGCCCGGCGGCGGACAGTCCCCCCACAGCCGGTCCACGAGCGCGTCGACCGGGACGACACGACCGGCGTCGAGGAGCAACGCGGCCAGGAGTGTGCGCAGCTGGGCGGCGCCGAGGCTCACACGCCGACCGTCGCGCGTGATGACAAGCGGTCCCAGGATCCCGAACTCGTACGGTGCGTTCATCGGGGGCGAGAGTAGAACGGAAAGTAATCGCTTCGCCACTTGCTGTTACCCCTTGCGGTGCCCGGCCCGTTCTCAGCCGGTGAGGCGGAGCAGGAGGAGCGCGGCGTCGTCGTCCAGCGGCCTGCGGGTGTGGGCGGCGAGTGCGCGGCGCAGAGCGGCGAGGTCGTGGTCGAGGTCGTCGTGGTCGAGGCGGCGGACGGTCTCGGCGAGTTCGAAGAACGCGCCGTCGGTGTCTCGGGCCTCGGTGGTGCCGTCGGTGTAGAACAGCAGCCGGTCACCGGGTCCCAGCCGCGCCGAGCAGGTGCCGGAGCCGTCGAGGAAGTCCTTGCTCAGCCCCGGGGGCAGACCCAGGGGCGGGCCCGGTACGTCCGGCTCCGCCGGCACGACGGTGCCGTCCGCCCGGCGCACGAGCGGTGGTGGATGTCCGAAGTTCAGCAGGGTCACCGCCCCGTCCTCCGTACAGTCGGCCAGGACGGCCGTGACGAACTTCTCGGACGGTTCGCGGAGCCTCAGGGCGTTCTCGATGTGCCGTGCCACCTCCTGGAGACTGCCGGCCCCCAGCACCCTGGTGCGGAAGGCCGTCAGGACCGTGACAGCCGTCTGCACCGCTGTCAGCCCCTTGCCCTGCACGTCTCCGACGATCAGACGGACTCCTCCCCCGGCCAGGGGGACGGCCTCGTAGAGATCCCCGCCGATCCGCGCCCCCACGGCCGCGGAGGTGTAGGAGACCGCCAGCTCGATCGGACCGCTGGTCCGGGGCACCGGCCCGAGAATCGCCGCCTGTGCGACGTCCGCGACCGCCCGCACGTCCACGAGTTCACGCATGGTTCTCCGCTGCTTCTCCACCGCCCGGACACGTACGACAGACGCGTAGGCGGCGACGAGCGCGACGAATGCCACGGAGCCGAGCGCGACCATCCCCCGGCTCGCCGCCAGGGTCTCGTCCGCGACGACCACACCCGCGCACACGACGATCGCGAGCGAGCCCACGACGGCGACGGCGCGCGGCCGGCTCGTGGCGGCGGCGAGAGCGGGGGGCGCGGCGAGCAGGGACAGCAGGACGGCGGACTGTGCCAGTACGTCGACCAGTACGACCGTCGCGATCAGCGCGTGCGGCACCATCTCCGCGACGCGCGTGCCGTGCACGCGGCGCCCGGCGCTCACGGGAGCCCCCGCCCTTCACAGCGGCTGTCGCCGGGCGGCACACGGGAGCCGCCGGGGCGCACCGTCTCGTCGACTCGGGGACTCATTTCCTTCGCTCCTTCGGGACGGACGTCGAGAACGGAGCTTCCACCTCTAAACATACCGATCCGAGTGGGCCTTTTGTCCGCTTTATTCAATTATTGAACAACCAGAGCGGGCACCGTTCCCCACGCGATGACGCGGATGACCGAGAGCCGCCGCCCGGCAACACAGTGTTCCGGCAGGCGCTCGGTGTCATCACGGCGGAGCCCGGACCGGCCGCGCGGACCGGGCGCGCGGTCCGGGCGCGCGCTCAGCCGCGTGCGAAGTCGAGGAGGTCCGCGTTGAACCGCTCCGCGAACTCGGGCACCATCGCCAGCCCGTGGGGCGCGCCCCGATAGACCTTGTAGGTCACGTCCTTGACGAGCTGGGAGGACTTGTCGCCGGCGGCCACGATCGGAACGATCTGGTCGTCGTCGCCGTGAACGATCAGCGTGGGTACGTCGAACCGTTCGAGGTCTTCGGTGAGGTCGGTCTCGGAGAACGCCTTCACACAGTCGTAGGCGCCCTTGATACCGACGGTCATTCCCCACAGCCAGAACTCGTCGCGGGTTCCCTGGCTGACGGTCGAACCGTCCCGATTGGCACCGTAGAACGCGGCACTGAGTTCCTTGTAGAACTGCGAGCGGTCCTTCTCCACGCCCTCCCGGATCTCGTCGAAGACATCGATCGGGAGCCCTTCGGGATTCGCTTCCGTCTTGAGCATGAGGGGCGGTATCGCTCCCAGCAGTACCGCTTTGGCGACCCGGCCGGAGCCGTGCCTGCCGATGTAGCGGGTGACCTCCCCGCCGCCCGTCGAGTGGCCGACCAGGATGACGTCGCGCAGATCGGCGTCCTCGATGACCGCCGCGAGGTCGTCGGCGTAGGTGTCGAGGTCGTTGCCCTCCCAGGTCTGGCCCGAGCGCCCGCCGCCGCGCCGGTCGTGGGCCACGGCGCGGAAGCCGTTGTCGGCCATCACTTTCAGCTGGGGGTCCCAGGCGTCGGCGGTGAGCGGCCACCCGTGGGAGAAGACGACGGGCTGACCCGCGCCCCAGTCCTTGTAGTAGATCGGTGTGCCGTCCTTGGCGGTGGCGAAGGGCATGGTGACTTCCTTCCGAACTGATCCACAACTCCGCGTCCGTACCGGAGTTCAGTGCCCGACCGGAGTCCGGCTTCACGCCGCGGACCGGCGTCGCACGAGCGGTCGATCGGCGGAGGGGTCGGCGGCGAGAGAGGGCGACCCTGGATGAGCACGTCGTCCGTTCAACGCTACCGGAGGAGCCGTGTCCGGGCGTGTCGATCACCGGGCCGGGGGTCGGAAGCCTGCCGCGTGGTCACAGGCTGGTGAGCAGGCCTTCGAGCGGGGCCGGTACGTGGTCGGGGTCGAGGGCCTCGACGAGGACGCGGCCGTACTGGATCTTCCGCCCCTTCTTCGTGCCGAGGAAGCGCCGCAACTGCTGCTGCGAGGTGCGGCCCTGTTGCGCGGGCTGGCGCAGGAAGGTCTGGAGGGCGCGCAGGTCGCCCTCCGCCCGTACGAGTTCCTCCACGCGTTTCACGCCCAGCGCGCGGATGAGTTCGTCCTCCAGATCCGCCGCGCAGACGAAGAACCCCTGCCGTTCCGCACCGGCCCGCTCCAGCGCGCGGTCGTAGAAGCCGCGCTCCGCCTCGTCGCACAGTCCCGTGAGACGGACGCCGAGGCCGGGCGGGCCGAGAAGGCTCACGAAGCGACCGACGCTCATCGCACCGCCCATCGACAGGACACAGATCCCTTCGGCCGCCAGGTTCCGGCCGCGCCTTGCGGCCAGCGCGTTGACCGCCGCGACGTCGCTCGGGCCTTCGAGCAGGACGGCCGCCCTGACGGGCAGACGCCCGGCGAGCTCGTGCGCCCGTGTCCCGGGGCCGCCGGCCGCCCACGCGATGACCGCCTCCTGGAACGAACCCATGTCTGCCACGGGAGAAGTCTCCGCCCTTTCCGGCCGCCGGGGTAGGGAATTTCTGTCGGCGCGCCGATCGGCGGGAGTGGTGGACAGCCCGGCCCGCCACGAGCTCAGCCGGAACGGTCTCGTCACCGTTGTTCTCGGGCCTCGCCCGAGACCGCTCCGGCCGGGTCACACCCGATGTCCGTCCCGTGCGACTGACGTGCGCCACGGCCCAGTCGGACGCGCGGCCGCGGGCAGTACGCGTGGCCGGAGCGCCGGAAGGCGACCGGCCGGCCGTCGACTGCAACGCGGGGGAGTGTCCGGTCCCGCCTGGCCGGCGACGCCTGGTACGGCACCTCGCCGCGTTGTCGGACCCGGCCAAGTACGGCCCGGTACGAGGCCGATCCTCCGCCTTGCGATGCACCGCACCAGCCGTCACCGGCCCCGCCCGAAGGGCGGACGGCGCTACTTCGCGGACACCCCCAGGGGTCCCCGGCGCCCCATCTCCTGTGCGGCGCCTCGTACTTACTGTCCGGTAGAGACCTATGCGATCAAGGGGGTACGCCTCTACCGTCGGGGCACCACCGCGCGCCCGCCGGCATC
>NZ_JAAPBF010000218.1 GCF_022695985.1 Streptomyces sp. NP-1717
GCGCCGGGGGTGGTGCTCAGAGATGGGAGTAGACGTCGTCGAGCGAGATCCCGCGCGCGACCATCATCACCTGGACGTGGTACAGCAGCTGCGAGATCTCCTCGGCGGTGGCTTCGGGGCCTTCGTACTCGGCCGCCATCCACACCTCGGCGGCCTCTTCGACGACCTTCTTACCGATGGCGTGCACTCCCTTGTCCACCAGTTCGGCGGTGCGGGAGGTGCTGGGGTCGCCCGTGGCGGCCTTCTGCTGGAGCTCGGTGAAGAGCTCCTCGAACGTCTTCGACATGGTGAGGCCCACCCTACGCGGTCCCGCCGGGCCGTCAGCGCCAGGGTTCGGCGACCGTACGCAGGGTGGCCGCCGTGGCGACGGCGGCGGTGACGGCCTCGTGCCCCTTGTCCTCGCTGGAGCCCTCCAGTCCGGCCCGGTCGAGCGCCTGCTCCTCGGTGTCGCAGGTCAGTACGCCGAAGCCGACCGGCACCCCGGTGTCGATCGAGACCTTGGTCAGGCCCTGGGTGACGCCCTGGCACACGTAGTCGAAGTGGGGGGTCCCGCCGCGGATGACGACGCCGAGGGCGACGACGGCGTCGTAGCCGCGGTCGGCGAGCACCTTCGCGACGACGGGCAGCTCGAAGCTGCCGGGGACCCTGAGCAGGGTCGGCTCGTCGATGCCCAGCTCGCGCAGCGCGCGCAGGGCGCCGTCGACCAGTCCGTCCATGACCTTCTCGTGCCACAGGGCCGCGATGACCGCCACCCGCAGGTCGCCGCAGTTGCGGACGGACAGTTCGGGTGCACCCTTGCCGCTCATGTCTCTCCTGTTGTTCCGAAGTGCCGATGTGCCGACGCGCCGATGTGCCGACGCGCCGATGTGCCGACGCGCCGAAATGTGTACGTCGTGGTCGCGCCGTGGTTACTGGTTGCCGCAGGCCGAGGTGGCCGCCGGGTCGAGCCAGGGCAGTTCGTGCCCCATCCGGTCCCGCTTGGTGCGCAGGTACCGCAGGTTGTGCTCGCCCGCCTGGACGGGCATGGGCTCGCGAGCGGTCACGTCGAGACCGTGCCGGGTCAACGCGTCGATCTTGTCGGGGTTGTTGGTCATCAGCCGCAGGCCGCGCACGCCGAGGTCGTCGAGTATCCGTGCCCCGGCCGCGTAGTCCCGCGCGTCGGCGGGCAGGCCCAGTTCCAGGTTGGCGTCGAGGGTGTCGTGCCCGCGCTCCTGGAGTTCGTAGGCGCGCAGCTTGGACAGCAGGCCGATGCCGCGCCCCTCGTGGCCGCGCAGATAGACGACGACGCCCCGGCCCTCCTCCGTGACGCGCCGCATCGACGCCTGGAGCTGTGGGCCGCAGTCGCAGCGCTGGGAGGAGAAGATGTCGCCGGTCAGGCACTCGGAGTGCATCCTGACGAGTACGTCCGTGCCGTCACCGATGTCACCGTGGACGAGGGCGACATGCTCGACGCCGTCGACGGTGGAGCGGTAGCCGAACGCGGTGAACTCGCCGAACGCCGTGGGCAGCCGGACCTCGGCCTCGCGGCGGACGGTGGGCTCGGCCGAACGCCGGTAGGCGATCAGGTCCTCGATGGAGATGATCGTCAGGCCGTGCTTGCGCGCGAACGGGACCAGCTCGGGCAGCCGGAGCATCACACCGTCCTCGCCCGCGATCTCGACGATCGCCCCGGCCGGGCGCAGCCCCGCGAGCCGGGCCAGGTCGACCGCCGCCTCGGTGTGACCGTTGCGTACGAGCACCCCGCCCGGCTTGGCGCGCAGCGGGAAGACATGGCCGGGGCGGACGAAGTCGCCGGGCCCGGCCGCGCTTCCGGCCGCGAGCAGCCGCAGTGTGGTGGCCCGGTCGGCGGCCGAGATGCCGGTGGTGACGCCGTGGGCCGGGGCCGCGTCGACCGAGACGGTGAAGGCGGTGCGCATCGATTCGGTGTTGTTGTCGACCATCTGCGGCAGTTCGAGCCGGTCCAGCTCGTCGCCCTCCATGGGCGCGCAGATCAGTCCGCGGCACTCGCTCATCATGAAGGCGACGATCTCGGGGGTCGCCTTCTCGGCGGCGATCACCAGATCGCCCTCGTTCTCGCGGTCCTCGTCGTCGACGACCACGACGGGACGGCCCGCGGCGATGTCCATGACGGCCCGCTCCACGGGGTCGAGGGCGAAGTCCTCGATGTTGTCGGTGGAGTACCAGGTGGGCTGTGCGGTCATGCTGCTGCTCCTTCCAGAGCCGGGGTGCCGGCGCGGGTGCGCAGCCACCAGTCACGCAGTCCCCAGAGGACGAGGCCGAGGTAGACGACGTACACGAAGCCGGAGAAGGCGAGTCCGCTGCTGAAGGCGAGCGGTACGCCGACGAGGTCGACCAGGAGCCAGGCGAACCAGAACTCGACCAGACCGCGCGCCTGGGCGACCATCGCGGCGAGGGTGCCGACGAAGATGTACGCGTCGGGCCAGGGGTTCCAGGACAGGTCGGGTACGGCGGTGAACAGGCCGCCGACGGCGAGTGTGCCGAGCGCGGTGCCGCCGAGGAGCAGCCAGCGCTCGGGCCAGGTGGCGAACCGTACGGCGATCGTGCCGACGGAGCCGTCGGCGTCTCGCCGCCGTCCGCGCTGCCACATCCGCCAGCCCCACAACGCCACGCCGATGACGAGGAGTTGCTTGCCCACGCCGCCGCTGAGGTTCGCCGAGGCGTAGGCGGCGACGAGGACGACGCCGGACAGCAACTGCGCGGGCCAGGTCAGGATCGAGCGCCGCCAGCCGAGCGCGAGGGCGATGAGGCCGATGGAGTTGCCGATCAGGTCGGACCAGATGAGGTGCTGGCCGAAGGCGGTGAACGCCTCCGCGTTGAGCCGGTCCAGGGCCGGCCAGGAGGGCAGGGCGCTCATCGGACCGGCCCCCCGGCGTCCGGGGCGGGGAAGGCCAGCAGCCGCTCCACGTACTTGGCGATCACGTCGACCTCCAGGTTGACGGGGTCGCCGGGCTGCTTGATGCCGAGGGTGGTCAGCGCGAGGGTGGTGGGGATGAGGCTGATGGTGAAGTAGTCGGGTCCGGCGTCGACGACCGTGAGGCTGACGCCGTCGACGGTGATGGAGCCCTTCTCGACCACGTAGCGGGCGAGTTCGGCGGGGAGCGAGACCTTGACGATCTCCCAGTGCTCGGACGCCTTGCGGTCCACGACCGTGCCGGTGCCGTCGACATGGCCCTGGACGATGTGTCCGCCGAGCCGCCCGCCGACGGCCATGGGCCGCTCCAGGTTGACCCGGGCGCCGGGCACGAGCGCGCCGAGGCTGGAGCGGTCGAGGGTCTCGGCCATGACGTCGGCGGTGAACTCGCCGCCCTCTTCGAGGTCGACGACCGTGAGGCAGACGCCGTTGACGGCGATCGAGTCACCGTGCTTGGCGCCTTCGGTGACGGCGGGGCCGCGCAGACGGAAGCGGGAGGAGTCGCCGAGGTTCTCGACGGCGGTGACCTCACCCAGTTCTTCGACGATTCCGGTGAACACTCAACGCTCCTTGGGAGTTGCGACGGTTGCGGTGCCCGCTGGTGCGGTGCTCGCGGGTGCGGCGCGTTCCGGTGCGGCGGTGATGCGCAGGTCGGGACCGACGCGCTCGGTCCCGGTCATCCGCAGGCGCAACGCCCGCGCGAGGGTGGTGATTCCGGCGTCGCCGAGAGCGGCGGGTCCGGCGCCGAGCAGAACGGGCGCGAGATAGCCGACGACCTTGTCGACGGCCCCGGCGGCGACGAAGGCACCGGCCAGCGTCGGGCCGCCTTCGAGGAGTACGGAGCGGACGCCGCGCGCGTGCAGGGCGGCGAGCAGATCCGGGACGGACAGGCCCCGTTCGGCGCGCGGCAGCCGCAGGACGTCGACGGGCTCCTCGCCGGGCCCCGCCGCCTTGAGGTGCGTCGTGTCCGCGTCCTCGGCGACGGCGATCAGCGTGGGCGCCGCGGCGTCCAGGACGCGTGCCCCCGGCCGTACGGCGGTGGCCTCGGTGTCGACCACGACCCGCAGCGGCTGGACGGCGCCCTCGACGCCCCGTACCGCGAGGTGCGGGTCGTCCGCGCGAGCGGTCCCGGAGCCGACGACGACCGCGTCGGCCTCGGCGCGGAGCCGGTGGACGTCGGCGCGGGACTCGGCGGAGGTGATCCACCGGCTGGTGGCGTCGGCCGCGGCGATCCGGCCGTCGAGTGTGGCGGCGTACTTCCACAGGACGTGGGGGCGGCCGAGCCGTACGGAGGTGAGCCAGGCCGCGTTGCCCGCCTCGGCCTCGCCGGCGAGCAGCCCCTGCTCGACCCGTACTCCGGCCGCGCGCAACGTGTCGGCGCCGCCGGTGGCCTGGGGGTTGGGGTCGGCGACCGCGTACACGACGCGGGCGATCCCGGCCTCGACGAGCGCCCGGGCGCAGGGTCCGGTGCGGCCGGTGTGGTCGCACGGTTCGAGGGTGACGTACGCGGTGCCGCCGCTCGCCCGGTCGCCGGCGGCGCGCAGGGCGTGGATCTCGGCGTGCGGACCGCCGGCGCGCTGGTGGAATCCCTCGCCCGCGGGCTCTCCGGCGGCGTCGAGTATCACGCATCCGACGACCGGATTGGGGCTGGTGGCGCCGAGCGCGCGGGCGGCGAGCGTGATGGCTCGGCGCATGGCGTCGATGTCGGCCGTGGTGGTGGCCACCGGGTCCTCCCTGCCTCTGGGGCACGGACTCCGGGGCCTGTCGATGACGACAGAGAAACGGGAAACGCACACGGGTACGCCGAGACCGGTGAACGGAACGTCCGAGGACGATCCGCCGACGGCGGCATACCGATGACGGCCCGCCGCGCACTGCCTCCCATCCGGACTTTCACCGTCGGTCCAGGAGTTTCACCTGGTCAACCGGCCGCTGGAAGCGGTCGGGTCGCGGACTGTAACCGCCGGTTCGGAATTGCACCGACCCCGGAGTGCGCTGCTGCTGGTACGGGACCAGTGTGCCACGCCTGATCGTCGGCCATCGCCGGTGTGTGCGCCGAATCACAGACGGTGGCCGGACCGGTGGCCGCACGGCGGCCGGACGCTGGTCGCGGGCGGACACGGAAGGAGACGGAAGGACACGGCCGGATCTTCACGACACTCCCCGGCCCCCTGTCGTCACGGGGAGCCCCACACGCTGGCAGGCTTGGGCCATGGCGACAATCCTCGTGACCGGTGGTACGGGCACACTTGGCAGACAGGTCGTGGACCGGCTGCGCACGGACGGGCACAACGTCCGTTCGCTGAGCCGGAGTTCACAGCCGTACGCCGTCGATCTGCGCGACGACGACAGCAGGGCGCTGGACCGGGCGCTGAAGGGGGTGGACGTGGTCGTCCACTGCGCCTCCTCGGCGCGCGGCGGTGACGACAGGGCGGCGGCGCACTTGGTGGAGTCGGCCGTACGCTCGAAGATTCCGCATCTCGTCTACATCTCGGTCGTCGGGGGCGACCGGCTGCCGCTCGGTTACTACCGGACGAAGCGGATCGTCGAGCGGATGATCGAGGATTCGGGGCTCGGCTGGACGATCCTGCGGACGACCCAGTTCCACGATCTGGTGCTGAAGATGCTGGAGGGCGCGACGAAGCTGCCGGTCGCCACGGTGCTGCCGGCGCGGGTCAGCCTGCAACCGATCGGCTCGGCGGAGGTCGCGTCGCGGCTGGCGGACCTGGCCACGCGCCCGCCGGCGGGCCGGGTGCCCGATCTCGGGGGGCCCGAGGTCCGCACGCTCCAGGATCTGGCCGAGGCGTATCTGCGGGCGACGGGCCACAAGCGACGGCTGGTGGCGATGCCGCTCTTCGGCAAGGCGTACGCGGGCTACCGGCGGGGCGATCAGCTGGCGCCCGAACGGGCCGTGGGCAGAGAGACGTTCGAGGACTTCCTGGCGACGCGGAAGATGTGAGGCGCCGCGACGGCCGTCTCACCGGCCGTCAGGCCCGCCGGCACCTCTGTCGACTTGTCCGTAGTCGGACCGGCCGCCGGACCGGCCGCCGGATCCGGCGTCAGCCCGCCGGGGCGAACAGGTCGTCCTGGGCGGCGTCCCGCGCCGTCAGCAGCGCTCCCCGCAGCACGGCCGCGCCGCCCAGGGAACTCGCCACGACCTCCGTACGCAGGGGGGACATCTCGGCCAGCCGGGTCTCGACGCGGGACGCCAGCGCCGGGCCGCCCGCCTGACCGACCTCGCCGCCCAGGACCACGGTGCCGGGGTCGAGGACGGCGCTGATGGCCGCGGCGCCGACCGCGAGCGGCGCGGCGAGGGCGTCGAGGAAGGCGTCGCCCGCGGCGCCCGCCGTGAGGGCGGCGCGCACGACGGCCGCGGCGGGCGGCTCCTGGGGACCGGCCTCGGCGAACAGGCCGTGGCGCTCGGCGAGTTCGCAGATGCCCGCCGAGCCGGCGAGCGTGTGGAAGCCGCCGTCGCAGGCGGTGGCGGAAGGCAGCCCCGAGGTCCCCGGCACGGGCAGGAAGCCGATCTCGCCGGCGCCGCCCGACGCGCCGCGCCGGACCTTGCCGTCCAGGACGAGGGCGGCGCCCACGCCGAAGCCGAGCCACAGCAGTACGAAGGTGCCCGCGCCCCGGCCGCGGGCGGCGCCGACGCGCTGTTCGGCGACGGCGGCGAGATTGGTCTCGTTCTCCACGAGGACCTTCGCGGTCAGGCGTTCCTGGAGCGCGGCGACAAGTCTTCGGTGCCAGGCGGGCAGTCCGCTGGTCTCGCGGAGTTCGCCGGTCACCGGGTCGATCAGGCCGGGCGCGCCGATGCCCACGCTGTGCAGGCGTACGGCGCCCGCCTCGCGGGCGGTGCGCTCCAGCAGGGCCGCCGCGCCCTCGACGGCCGGTTCGGTGCCCGTGTCGCTGCCGATGGGCAGCACCGCCTCGGCGAGCGTGGCCCCGAGGAGGTCGGTGACGACGACGGTGACGCTCTGCGTCCGTACGTCGAGCGCGGCGAGGTGCGCCCGGTCGGCGACCAGCCCGTACAGCCGCGCGTTCGGGCCCCGGCGCCTGCCTCCCGTCTCGCCGACGACCGTGACGAGTCCGGAGCCTTGCAGCCGCTCCACCAGATCGGCGACGGTGGGCCGGGAGAGCCCGGTGAGCGTCTTGAGCTGTCCCGCCGTCAACGGGCCTTCGTCCTGGAGGAATTCCAGGGCGAGGCGGTCGTTGATGGCCCGTGCCGTGCTCGGGGATGCGGCCATGGCTGGATCCTTCCAGATGTCTGCGGATCTCATCGCGCCCACGCCGTCTATTTATCAGGCAGGGTTCCTGATAGTTTACTGCCGCACTGTTGGAACGGCGCCCGCGCGCCGCACGGGGAGGACGAAACCGAATGCCGAGTGGACCACCGGTCTTCGACGGACAGCGACTGCGGCAGGCGCGATTCGCCGTGGCCGCCGTCTTCTGTGTGCACGGCGCGGTCACCGGCAGTTTCGCGACCCGTATCCCCTGGATCCAGGACCACGCCGCGCTGAGCGCCGGGCAGTTGGGGCTAGCGCTCGCCTTCCCCGCCATCGGCGCCTCGGTGGCGATGCCGCTGGCCGGCGCGATCAGCCACCGCTTCGGCGCGCGCACGGCGCTGCGCGGACTGCTCGCGCTGTGGACGCTCTCCCTCACCCTGCCCGCGCTCGCCCCGAACCTGGTCACGCTCTGTCTGGCGCTCTTCGTGTACGGCGCCACCTCGGGCATGTCGGACGTCGCGATGAACGCCCTCGGGGTGGAGATCGAGAACCGGCTCGACAAGTCGATCATGTCCAGCCTGCACGGCATGTGGAGCACGGGCGCGCTGCTGGGCTCCGCCGGCGGCACGCTCGCGGCCCACATGGACAGCGACGCCCGTGTGCACCATCTGATCGCCGCCACCGTGCTCACCGTCACGGGCCTGATCGCCTGCCGGTGGGTGCTCGACCTGCGCAGCACGCCCGAGGACGAGCCGCCGCCGCGCTTCGCCCTGCCGCCGAGGTCCGCGCTGCTCATCGGCGCCGTCGGCTTCTGCGCGGTCTTCGCGGAGGGCGCGAGCCTCGACTGGTCGGCGGTGTACCTGGAGGACGTCCTGGACACCTCCCCCGGTCTCGCCGCCGCGTCCACCACAGCCTTCGCCCTCACCATGGCCATCGCGCGGCTGCTCGGCGACCGGGTGGTCGACCGCTTCGGCGCCGTGCGGTGCGTCAGGGTGGGCGGCGTCTCCGCCACGCTCGGCGGCGCGCTCGTGGTCCTCGCGCCCAACCCCCTTGTCGCCCTGGGCGGATTCGCCCTCGTCGGGCTGGGTGTGGCCGTGGTCGTACCGCTGGCCTTCGCCGCCGCCGGGCGCAGCGGGCCCAACCCCAGCCAGGCCATCGCGGGCGTCGCGACCATCACGTACACCTCGGGACTGATCGCCCCCTCGGCAATCGGCGCGGTGGCCGACGCGACCTCGCTGGTGACCTCGTTCGGCCTGGTGACCGTGCTGGCCTTCGGTCTGGTGCTGGGCGCGAGCGTGCTCAGGACCGGGGACCGGCGTACGGCACCGGCGGCCGGTACGGGTCCGGCGGAGCAGGCGCCTTCCGTACCGGACGGGCTCAAGAGCCCGTCCGGCGACTGAGGACGAGGCCGGCCGGGGCGCGCGACCGGACCGGGTCGTCGGCCGCCGGACGCGGTGTCCCGAGGTCACGCGCGGGCTCCTGGGCGGACTCGCCCGGGAGCCGCCGGACGCCAGGACCTACGATGACGCAGATCTCGGCACCGGACGCGGAAGTGGAGCCACCCTCATGAAGCCCCTCACGAAGCTCGGTGTGCACTGGACCCTGCACGGGGACGGAGGGACACCCGCGCCCGGCGCCGTCGTACGGCCCGACGAGCGGCTCTCCTGGCCCCGTACGGCCGGGCTCGGCGCCCAGCACGTGGTGGCGATGTTCGGCGCGTCGTTCGTGGCGCCCGTGCTGATGGGCCTCGACCCCAACCTCGCGATCATGATGTCCGGTGTCGCGACGGTCATATTCCTGCTGGCCACCCGGGGCCAGGTACCCAGCTATCTCGGCTGCTCGCTGTCGTTCGTCGGGGTCGCCGCCACCATCCGGGCATCGGGCGGCGACAGCGCCACCGTGACCGGCGCGGTCTTCGTCGTCGCCGTCGTGCTCTTCCTCTCGGGCGTGGCCGTACGGCGGTTCGGCGCCCGGATCATCCACGCCGCGATGCCGCCGGTCGTGACGGGCGCGGTCGTGATGCTCATCGGGTTCAACCTGGCGCCGGTCTCCGCCAAGACCTACTGGCCGCAGGACCAGTGGACCGCGCTGCTCGTGATGGTGTTCACAGCGCTGGCCGTGGTCTGTCTGCGCGGCTTCTGGTCACGTATCGCGATCTTCCTCGGTCTGCTCTTCGGCTACGGCGTCTCCTGGCTCTTCGACCGGCTCTTCGGCAAGATCCACTCCCCCGCGGGCGGCGCCGAGTCCGTCGACCACTGGCGTCTGGACCTCTCCCTGGTCGGGAAGGCCGACTGGGTCGGGCTCCCGGACTTCCACGCGCCGAGCTTCGAGTGGTCGGCCGTCCTGGTCGCGCTGCCCGTCGTCATCGCGCTGATCGCGGAGAACGCCGGCCATGTGAAGGCCGTCGGCGAGATGACCGGCGACTCCCTCGACAGCAAGCTGGGCACGGCGATCGGCGCCGACGGCGCCGCGTCGATGCTCTCCACCGCCGTGGGCGGACCGCCCAACACCACGTACTCCGAGAACATCGGCGTGATGGCCGCGACCCGTGTGTACTCGACGGCCGCGTACTGGGCCGCCGGCGGCTTCGCACTTCTCTTCGGGCTCTGCCCGAAGTTCGGCGCCGTCGTCGCCGCGATTCCCGGCGGGGTGCTGGGCGGTATCACCGTCATCCTCTACGGCATGATCGGGCTGCTCGGAGCGCAGATCTGGATCAACGCCGGGGTGGATCTGCGCAATCCGCTGAACCTGGTGCCGGCCGCGGCGGGCATCATCATCGGGGTCGGCGGGGTCAGTCTGACGTTCACGGACAGCTTCGAACTCGGCGGCATCGCGCTCGGCTCGCTCGTGGTCATCGTCGGCTACCACGTGCTGCGCGCCTTCGCCCCGCCGCATCTGAAGGGCGACGGACCGCTCCTCGACTCGGGCACGTCCACGTACGACAGCGGGGACGAGGGAGACCGGGGGCCCGCCCCGAGGCCGTAACCGGCCGGGCCCCTCCTTCCCCCGTTCTGACGAAGTCCCGGTCCCCCGGCACCTGGCGGACCGGCGGGCTGAAACGCTTCTCCCATGGCGAAGATCCAGTTGTTCGCGGCCCGGCCCGACGAGGACGGACGCGCGCCCGACTGCGCGTGGCGGCGGATGGACGCGCTGCGTGCCGACTGGCCGGACGGCGACGGGGTGGCCGTGTTCAACCGGCTCTGCCTGTCGGCCGCCGACGACACCGGGGTGTCGTACGGCGGCGGTCACGCCGTCGCGCGGGAGGCCGCCGCGCTGCGCTCGGCACTCGTCGAGCGGTATCTCGCCGCCGTCGACGCGGTGGCCGTGGGCGGGCGCGCACCGGCGGGCTGGCGGCCACTCTTCCAGTACCGGCGGCATCCGGGCGTACGGCCCGCGCAGTTCGCGCTCGCGGGCGTCAACGCGCACGTCGGGCACGATCTGCCGCTCGCGACGGTGGACCTCTGCCGGGCACGCGGCTGTGAACCGGCCGAGCTGGAGACGGCGTTCGCGCATGTCGGCGACGCGCTCGCGCTGCTCGCGGAGCGCGTCGGCGACGAGGTCCCGGCCGGCCCCGACACGCTGCGGGTCGGCGACCCGCTCACGCATCTGCTCGGTTCCTGGAGTCTGGACCGGGCTCTGGAAGCGGCCTGGTCGTCGGCGCGGGTGCTCTGGGGGCTGCGCGAAGTGCCGCCGCTGGCCGAGGAGTTCAGGGAGCGGATGGACGCGGGGGTGGGACTGGTGGGGCGGTGTCTGCTCACGCCGTACGGCTGAACCGCCCGTACGCCCCGTACCGTTCAGCGCCCGCGCGCCCCGCCTTCCGACCCTCCGCGCGCCCTCAGTCCTCCGGCAGCTCGACCGGGGCGATCTCGTCGTACACGTCGCCCGGTCCGGGATTCGTCGCGTCCGTGGCGCCGCCGAAGTGCGTCATCACACCCCACACGGCGTTGAGCGCGGTCTGTACGGCGCCCTCGGCCCACCCCGCCGTCCACGAGATGTCGTCGCCCGCCAGGAAGATCCCGCGCTTGTCGGCGGGCAGCCGGTCCTGCATGAAGTGGGTGAACAGCCGGCGCTGGTAGCGGTAGTGCCCCGGCAGGTTCGCCTTGAACGCGCCCATGAAGTACGGCTCGTTCTCCCACGACACCGTCACCGGGCTGCCGATGACGTGCCCCCGGATGTCGACCTTCGGATAGATCTCGCCGAGCGACTTCAGCATGACCTCCATCCGCTCGTTCGCCGACAGCGGCAGCCACTTCAGGCTGTCGTCGCACCAGGTGTAGGAGAGACAGATGACGGCCGGCCTGTCGGGCCCGTTGTCCAGGAGGTACGTGCCGCGCGTCATCCGGTCGGTGAGGGTCATCGACATCGTGTCGCGGCCGGTCGGCTCTCCCCGGTCGTCGACGGCCTCGTCCAGCCAGAACGGCCGGTCCACCGGCACGAACAGCTTGGACGACTCCATGTAGTGGGTGCGCTCCATCGCCGTCCAGTGGTCGATCGGGAAGAGCGAGTCCGAGCAGTCGATCTTCGAGAGCAGCAGCCAGGACTGCGCGGTGAACACGGCGGCCCGGTAGGTGCGGATGTCCCCGGCGGCGTCGGTGACGGTGATCCGGTCGCCCGCGGTGCGCCGCAGCCGGGTCACGGCGCCGCGCGGCTCGCCGCCGTGCAGGGAGGAGAGCGACGTGCCGAGGGGCCAGTGCGTGATCTTGGCCGGTTCGCGCTCCCAGAGCCGCAGCGGCAACTGGCTGCTGCCGCCGACGATTCCCCGGTGGTGGTCGTCGGCCTCGGAGTAGACGACGCGCAGGATCTCCAGGATGGAGTTGGGGAAGTCGGTGTCCCAGCCGCCCGTGCCGAAGCCGACCTGGCCGAAGATCTCGCGGTGCCGGAAGGACTTGAAGGCGTCGGAGTCGCAGAGGAAGCCGTAGAAGGTCTGGTTGTCGAGCTTCTCCACCAGCCGCGCCCAGATCTCCCGGATGCGCGGTACGTCGCGCTCGCGCATGGCGCGGTTCATGTCGGAGAAGTCGGCGCCCTCTTCCAGGCAGGTGTTCCAGGCGTCCATCACGTCGCGGTAGACCTGCGGCAGGTCGTCGATCGTCCGC
>NZ_JAAPBF010000219.1 GCF_022695985.1 Streptomyces sp. NP-1717
CAGTCGGAGCGTGGCCAGTGCGCCGCCGTCCGGTGCGTTGGTGAACGTCAGTGCGGCGCCGATGACTTGGGCCTGGCCCAGTGCGATCGTGAGGCCGAGCCCATGACCCGTACCGCGCTCGCGCGCGCCGGTCCGGAAGCGCTGCGGGCCGTCGTCGAGCAGCGAGGCCGGGTAACCCGGGCCGTGATCGCGTACGTCCACGGTCCTGCCGTCGCCGGACACCGTGATCTCGACGGGTGCCCGGCCGTGCCGGTGCGCGTTGACCACCAGATTGCTGAGGATGCGCTCCAGCCGTCGCGGGTCCGTCCGTACCTGCGCCGCCCGCGTGTCCCGCCCCTCCGAGAGGATCTTCGCGTCCAGTCCGGCGCGCGCCACGACATCCCTGACCAGCGGTTCCACCGGACACGGGGACAGATCCGCCTGTTCCGCCCCCGCGTCCAGCCGGGATATCTCCAGCAACTCCTCGACCAGCGTGCTCAGCACCCGCACCCGGTCGCGCACATAGCCCTCCGCCTCACCCTCCGGCAGCAGTTCGGCCGCCGTCACCAGACCCATCAGCGGCGTACGCAGCTCGTGCGCCACGTCGGCGGTGAAGCGCTGCTCGCCGAGGAGTCGTTTCTGGAGCGCCCCGGCCATGGAGTCCACGGCCGTCGAGATGTCGGCGATCTCGTCGCGCGGACGGGCTCCCGCCCCGATCCGCGCGTCCAGGTCCCCGGCCGCGATCCGGCGCGCGGTCCCGGCGGCGGTACGCAGCCTGCGGCTCATCCGGCCGGCGGTCAGCACGCCCAGCGGCACCACCACGGCGGTGGTGATCAGACCGGCGACGACGATGCTCGCGTCGAGCGCGCCGATGTCCCGCATCGTGGAGGACAGGTCGACGCGCACGGACAGCACCCGGCCGTCGGCGGGTCTGGCCGCCCACATCGCGGGCCCCCCGGAGCCGTCGGCGAACTCCGTTCCCCGGTGCCCCTGCGCGACCAGCTTCCGCAGACCGCCGGGCAGCCCCGGCGCGTCGAGGACCGCTCCCGACCCCTCGATGTCGCCGGTACGGGCGTAGGTCACCGCGGCCCGGTCGAGGGTGACCCGGGCGGCCTCACGCGCCTGCGACAGCTCACGGTCCCGCGAGAACTGGTGGACCAGCACACCGACCGCCGCGGCGACCGCGCAGGCGGCGGCCGCCACCAGAGCCGTGATCCGCCATCTCAGGGCCATCGTCAGCGCCGCAGCTTGTAGCCGAAGCCGCGGACCGTCTCGATCCGGTCGGCGCCTATCTTCGCCCGCAGGCGCTGCACATGGAGGTCGACCACCCGGGTGTCGCCGTGCCAGGCGTGGTCCCACACCCGGCTGAGCAGGGTCCGCCGCTCCAGTACGACTCCGGGTGAGCCCGCGAACTCCAGGAGCATCCGCAGCTCGGTGGGCGTCAGCGCGACGACCTCGCCCGCGCGGCGCACCTCCATACCGCGTGTGTCGACCGTCAGATCGCCGAACGCCAGTACGGCGGAGTCCACTTGCCCGCCGTTGCCCGCGCCCGCCCCGGCGGTGGCCGGGGTGAACGACGCCCGCCGAAGAAGTGACCGGATACGGGCGACGAGCACCGCGCTCTCGCAGGGTTTGACCACGTAGTCGTCCGCCCCTGCCTCCAGACCCGCCACGACGTCCAGCGCGTCACCGCGCGCGGACATCATCAGGATCGGCGCCAGGCTCAACTCCCTGACCCGGCGGCACAGTCCGATGCCGTCGAGGTCGGGCAGCATGACGTCGAGCAGTAACAGATCGGGGTCGGTCTCCCGGAACATCTCCAGGCCGGTGAGCCCGTCGTCCGCCGTGGACACGGTGAATCCGTAGCGCTCCAGGAGCATCCGTACGGTGTTGCGGATCACGTCGTCGTCCTCGACGAGGAGCAGACGTGCCTCGGCCGCCGTGGCGGGCGGGGAGCGACGTGCCGCCGGCGTCATCACGGTGTCGGCTCCCCGGCGCCGGTGTCGGTACCTGTCCGTGGCCGTGGAACGGGCTCGGCCTCCCGCGGTACCGCCTTCTCGGGTTCCAGCGGGTCGGGCGCCCGCGTCCCTTCGTTCGACGACTTCCACGGGTTCTCGACGGTCATCACCTCGCCGTTCCACCGGTAGCGGGTGGTGACGCGGCCGTTCTGGCCCGTCGAGGTCAGGATCAGGTCCGTGCCGAAGGTCTCCCCGGTGAGCCCCTCCGGACCCCAGTTGATCAGCACCGGCCGCACGGTGTCGCCCGAAGCCCGGTAGACCTGAATGAGGGTCAGCCCGGAAGCGGGTTCGTCCAGCGCCACCACCAGCTCGTCCCGGCCGTCGGCCGTCAGATCGCGGTACACGGCGTCCCGCAGACCGCACGTGGCCCCCGGGCAGCCCCGGAGCGCGAGGTGTACGAACTCGGGGACGTTGGGGTCCTTCGCCAGCAACTCCCGTACCGGCACGTCCTTGAGCCCGCCCGCGGGGACACTGACGTCGCGCACCGGCAGATACGGCTCGAAGGGCCGGTCGTCGCTCCCGTCCGTCGGCGGCACCGGCGGCGCGTAGTCCGGCCACAGGGGTGCCGACCTGACCGGCGGCGACAGCCTGGGCGCCGGACCGTCGTCCCGCGCACCGGTCTCGGCGGCGCAGCCCGCGACGCCGAACAGGGCCGCCGAGACGGCCAGAGCGGCGACGACGACGGGCCGCCCGGGACGCGAGGGGTCGAAGTGGGGGAGACGGCGCATAGACGGATCAGCGTACCGGTGCGGGTACGGCGGGCCCCGCGCACGTCCGCCGGGCACCGACCGGGAATCCGGGCGGCCGGGATCCTGAACACGCGGGAGGAGACGCCCGTATCCCTCTGTGCACCTCCGCCCCCGTCATGTCGAGGAGACCAGGCCATGAACGAGCACCACAATCTGCAAGCCCTCCCGGACGGTGAGGCCGAACTCCGTCTCGTCGTACGGCTCCAGTGGGAGGACGTCGCCGCGCTCGGGCAGGAGGCCGGCCGGCTGGCGCACCAGATGCAGCGCCCCGTGAGTCTCGACGAGGCGGTCAGCCACCGGCTGCGCGGTCGCTCGGCCGCACACGCCAAACCCGCGCAGGATCCGGGCCGGCCCGTCGGGGCGCCACCGGCCGCGGTGTCGGCGCTCGCGGGCCGCACGCCGGGCGAACACGCGCGGCAGGCGATAGAGAAGATCAACGGGACCGAATCGGCTTGAGTCTCCACCTGCTGGAAGCAGCAGACTCGGTCGCATGAACGACGACAGCCCGAGCGCCGGCAGTCCGAACGCCAACGGCCCGAGCGCCGAGCTCACCATCGGGCATCTGGCCCGCCGCACCGGCATGTCGGTACGGACCATCCGCTACTGGTCCGACCTCGGGGTGCTGCCCCCGGTCGGCCGCTCACCCGGCGGCTACCGGCTGTACGACGCCGAATCCGTGGCCCGGCTCGAACTCGTGCGCACGCTGCGCGAGTTGGGCCTCGGACTCGACGACGTGCGGCGGGTCCTCGCGGGCGAGACGAGCGTCGCCGAGGTCGCGGCGGTGCATGTGGCCGCCCTCGACGCGCGGATCCGTGCCCTCAAGGTGAGCAGGGCCGTCCTGTCGTCCGTCGCGAAACGCGATTCAACGACCGAGGAGACAGCACTCATGAACAGACTGGCCCGTCTCTCCGCCGACGAGCGCAGACGCATCATCGAGGACTTCATGGAGGAGGTCTTCGGAGGTCTCGACATCGACGACGAACTGCGCGGCCGGCTGCGGCACGCCGCCATCGACCTGCCGGACGACCCGACTCCCGACCAGGTGGACGCCTGGATCGAGCTGGCCGAACTGCTCCAGGACGCCGAGTTCCGCGCCGGGATGCGGACGATGATGCGGCTCAACTCGCCGCTGCCCGGCACCGGCGCAGCGCCGCCGGGCGCCTCCATCTGGTTCGCGAGGCAGGTCGTCGAGGTCGTGGGCGAGGCCCGGAAACGAGGGGTCGAGCCGACCGGACCGGAGGCCGCCCGGGTCCTCCACGACCTGTTCGGGGACGCCGACCCGGCCCAGGTACTGCTGCGCCTGGAGGCCGGCTCGGCGGCGGGCGCCGTGCGCTACCGGCAACTCGTCGCGCGAGTCAGGGGACGCGAGCCGCGGCCCGCCCACACCGGAGAGTTCGACTGGCTGGCCACGGCGCTGCGCGCCGAGACCGCCGTCCGAGCGCCCACGCGGCGGGTTCCACCGTCTCGACGGCGGGTGAGCGCGGGACCCGCTGACCCGAGTCACCCGCGCCGGTGACGACAGCCCTACTCTGAATCCGACCGCCGCCGTGCGCCGGGTGGCCGGCGAGCGGCGGCCTCCACGGGGCGTCCTGACCGTAGGGAGTGTGCACCTGTGCCCGACTGGCTGTTTCCCCTCGCGTTCGCCGGCGTCGGCGCCGCCGTCTTCGTCATCGGCTTCGTCGGTCTCCGGCGCTCCTACGCCCTGCGGCGCGAGGGTGTCCGGGCCGAAGGCTGGATCGTCCGGCTGGAGACGACCTCCGACGGGCAAGGGGGCTCCGTCCACCGTCCGGTGGTCGGCTGGGTCACCGCCGAAGGCCGTCGCATGGAGGTGGAGTCCGAGTACGGGCGCTCCTGGGTGGGCAGGTTCCGCCCCGGCACCCCGGTCCGGATCCGCTACGACCCGCGGCGCCCCGAACGGATGCGGATCGACGGCTACGGCCACGGCGTACAGGTCGTGTTCATGCTGGTCGGCGCCGCGTTCATGGCGGGCGGGCTCTCCGTGGCGCTCCAGCTGCCGGGGTGAGGACGCCGGCCCGCCGGCCGGCCGGCTGCGTACGCTGAACGCCATGGATGTGCTGACCGACCTGCTGGACGGGGTACGGGCGCGCGGCGCCCTGTTCAGCCGTACGGCCATGACGTCGCCGTGGTCGCTGCGGTTCGCCTCCGGCGCGCCGCTGACGCTCGCCACGGTGCTGCGGGGCCGGGCGTGGCTCGTCCCCGCCGAGGGCGACGCGGTGCGCGTACGGCCCGGGGACATCGCGCTGATCCGGGGATCGGCGCCGTACACCGTGACCGACGACCCGGACACCCCGCCGCACACGGTGATCGGCCGGGCCGGCTACTGCGGCATGAGCGATCCGGCCGTCGTCCCCGACGACGGCACCGTGCTGCTCAGCGGCGCCTACGACAACCCGGGCGGCGTCAGCGAGCGGCTGCTGCGCGCGCTCCCGCCCGTGCTGGTCATCGCCGACACCGACTGCCACTCACCCGTGCTCGCGCTCGTCGCCGCCGAGCTGACCCGCGACAGCCCCGGCCAACAGGCCGTCCTCGACCGGCTGTTGGACCTGCTGCTCATCTCCGTACTCAGGGGCTGGTTCGACCGGCCGGGGACTGCGGCGCCGGCCTGGTACCGGGCGTCGGACGACCCGGTGGTCGGACACGCGCTGCGGCTGCTCCACGACCGTCCGGCCGATCCGTGGACGGTCGCGAAGCTCGCGGCCGAGGCGGGAGTCTCACGCGCCGCGCTGGCCCGCCGCTTCACCGAGCGGATCGGTGAGCCGCCGATGACCTACCTCACCGGCTGGCGCATCTCGCTCGCCGCCGACCTGCTGCGCGGTACGGACGACACGGTCGGCGCCATCGCCCGCAGGGTCGGGTACGCCAACACCTTCGCGCTGAGCGTCGCCTTCAAACGCCTGCGCCGGATCACACCGAGCGAGCACCGTGCCGCCGCCTCCGGCACCCGGGAGGCGTCGACGGGCGGTCGTAGCATGGAGGATTGACCGACTGATCAACCGATCGACACTGCCGTCGTACCGAGGGAAGGAAGTGGCCGACCGTGCGGGTGCTCTGGCTGTACGCCCACCCCGATCCGCGCTCGCTGAACGGGGCGCTGCGCGACGAGGGGATCGCCGTGCTCCGTGAACACGGGCACGAGGTGATCGAGTCCGACCTGTACGCGATGGAGTGGAACCCCGTGGTGGGGCACGGCGACTTCCATCACGACCCCGGCGAGCGTCTCGACGTCCTCACCGAGTCCCAGGCCGCACTGGAGAACGGCACGCTCAGCGAGGACATCCGCGCGGAGCAGGAGAAGCTCCTGTGGTCGGACACCCTCGTCGTGCAGTTCCCGCTCTGGTGGTTCGGTCCGCCGGCGATCCTCAAGGGCTGGTTCGACCGGCTGTTCATCCAGGGCTTCGCGCAGGGTGTGCTCGACCCCGAGACCGGCAGGGCCCAGCGTTACGGCAGCGGCGGGCTGGTCGGCAGACGGGCGCTGGTACTGACGACGGTCGGCGCCAACGCGGCGACGACCGGACCGCGCGGAATCCACGGGGACATCAACGAGGTGCTGTTCCCGCTGCTGCACGGCACGTTGTGGTACCCGGGAATGACGGTCGTGCCGCCGCTCGTCGTCAACGGGGCGGTCCGACTGGCCGAGGCAGAGTACAAGTCGGCCGTGGATCAGTTGCGGCAGCGGCTGCTGACGCTCCCCGAGACCGAGCCGATTCCGTACCGCAGCCAGAACGGCGGTGACTACGACGAGCATCTGGTCCTTCGCCCCGACCGGGCACCGGGCGAGGAGGGCATCCATATCCACTATGCCGCCGGCGGCATGGACGAGCGGTGCGAGCGCACCGGCGGCGACGACGAGGCGGACAGGTAACGCCGACGGGGGTGGCACCGCCGACGACGGCGGTGCCACCCCCCGCTCCTGCTCTCAGGAGCCTCAGGAGCCGGTTCAGCAGCTGAGATTGCCACCCGGATCGACGCCGAGGATTCCGGCGAATTGACGGTAGCTGTCAATGCGGCTCTGCACCTGGGCGGGGTTTCCGCCATTGCACTCGATGCTGCCGTTGATGCTGCGGATCGTCTCACCGAATCCGGCGCCGTTCACCATGGCATTGTGCGGCGTCATGGTGCCGGGACCGGTCTGGGTGTTCCAGTACCAGAGGCCGGTCTTCCACGCGACGGCGGAATCGTTCTGCACGAGGTCGGGGTTGTTGAGCAGATCGATGCCCAGCGCGTCCCCCGCCGCCTTGTAGTTGAAGTTCCAGCTGAGCTGGATCGGACCGCGGCCGTAGTACTTGTCATTGCCCGCCGGGCAGCCGTAAGGCTGCGAGGCGTCGCAGTAATGCGGGTAGTTGGCCGTGTTCTGCTCGACGACATGCACGAGTCCACCGGTCTCGTGACCGACGTTGGCCAGGAATGCGGCGGCCTCCTGCTTACGTACGGTGTCACTGCCCGTCCCGGTGAATCCCGGGTACGCGCTCAGCGCGGCGTTCAGCCCGCCATAGGTGTAGAAGGAATTCCTGTTCGGGAACATCTGGTTGAACTGCGACTCGCTGACGATGAAGTCTGCCTTGCCCTCTTCGGCCGCCGACGACATGGGGGCGAGCGAGGTCAGGGAGAGAGCGGCGGCCGATGCCGTGGCGGCGAGCAGGCCGATAAGGCGCTTACGCAAGGGATTCACTCCTTGGAAGGGCCTCGGAACGTGCCGCGGCCCAGGTGTGGGGGGTGGGGCGAGCTGCGCCGGTGAGCCCCTTCAGGCAGGTCAGGGGCTCACCGACGCGAGGATCGGACACGGTCCGGAGCAAGGAGGGCGCCGGAGGAGGACGTTCGGGCGGTCAGTGATTCTTCGGCGGAGGGATCGTGGTTACCGGCCCCGCGGGAGAATTCGTCAGCCGCCGATGTTCACGTCGATGCACGCGTAGAACGCGTTCACGGTGTCCGAGATGTTCCAGACCGCCAGGACCTTCTGCTTGCCCGACAGGCCGCCGAAGTTCACGTTGTGGGTGACCGTCGCGCCGGGCTGCGCGCCGCCGTCGTTGAATTCCGCGACCTTCTGGCCGCCGACGAAGTACTGCCACGTGCTGGTGGCATGCCGGGCGGTGATCTTCCAGTTGAAGTCCTGGCTGGAGCCGATCGGCGTCACCGCCCAGCCCTTGTTGTCGTCGTCCAGTTCGGAGAAGCGGGAGTTCCCGCCGCTGCAACTGGTCAGACCCTTCGGGCCTTCCACGCTCTGCGGCTCGTACTTGATGTCACCACAGCTTACGGTTCCGGCGGCGCACTGGGCCTGCCTGCTCGCCGGGTCCGAGATGTAGCCGTGGGCGCTCGCGGAACCCGCCGGAAGGCTTATCGCGACGATCGGCGCGATCACCGCACCGAGGGCGACGGCCATCTTCCTCTTCGAATGCATGCGTTACTCCTTCACATTAGGTCTTCCCCGGCGTACCGGTCCGTGGGGGGACATGAGTACGCCCGGGCCGGCCTCTCAGGGGTGGGGCCAAGAGGCGCGAAGGGCCGTGGCGCGGGCCCCTGTCCGAAAGCGCTGAATAACGCGCGCATTCGGCAAAGGTCTTTACCACTTGGCCTAGACCATACAGGCCGCCGCGTTCACGTCAAGAGTCCTGTGTGAACGATCAGTTGGACCGCTGTGCGTCACCGTCCTGGCCGGTCGGCCCGGGTGGAGGAGGGGCGCGACAGGGCCGTCCCCCGCTCGTGGCCGGTGACAGACCGCGAACGGGGGACGGGGTGGGGGAAGCGGATTCTCAGACGTCGTGGGTGACGCCCCGCGCCGTGCCCGCGAGCACCACGTTGCGCCATCCGGGACCTGGATATGTGCGGCATATGAGGGGCCGTCCGCCGTGGGTGCGGCGCGCGGCGGCTCCGAGTGGTCACCGTGCGTTCGATGTCGTCCCGACCCTTGACATCCCTGGCACCAAACCGGTTCAGTACTGCCATCGCGTTCGAGTTAAACCGGTTTAAACAATCGATGTCGCGGCCGTTGCCGCGGTCGTTGTCGCGACCGAAGTGGCCGTCGGCGGCGCCGACGGCGACGGCGTACCGCCGTCGGACTCGGCGTCATCACACTCGTCGTCACGAAGAAGTGAGGGAGGGGCTCCATGGACCGGCGTCCGACGATCGCCGACGTGGCCAAGCGGGCCGGGGTGTCACGCAGTTCGGTCTCCTTCGCCCTGAACGACCGGCCCGGACTCGCCGAGGAAACCAAGCGGCGCATCCTGGCGGCGGCACAGGAGCTGGGATGGCGGCCCAGCCGGCCCGCCCAGGCGCTGTCGCGCGGGGTGGCCGGGGCGCTGGGACTCGTACTGGCCAGGGACACCGAGGCGATCGGCGCCGACCCGTTCTTCCCCGCCTTCATCGCGGGCATCGAGTCCGTGCTCGCCCGCCGCGGCGACGCCCTCGTCCTGCACGTCACCGAACCCGCCGACGAGGACGCCACCTACCGCCGCCTCGCCGCCGACCGCCGGGTCGACGGCGTACTCCTCACCGACCTGCGCGTCGACGACCCCCGCCCCGCGCTGACCGCCGAACTCGGCCTGCCCGCCGTCGTGGTGGGCGACCCCGGCGGCGCCGGGGGACTGTGCGCCGTCGGGCTCGACGACCGGCCCGCCTTCGCCGCCGCCGTACGGGAGCTGGCCGCCCTGGGCCACCGGCGTATCGCGCACGTCGCCGGCCCGCAGGAGTTCCGTCACGCGCGCCGCCGCCGCGAGTCCTGGGAGCTGGCCATGCGGGAGGCGGGACTGCCCGAAGGGCCCGTCCTGCCCGGCGGCTTCACCGCCGCGGGCGGCGCCCACGCCACCCGCGAACTGCTCGCACTCGCCCCGGACCGCCGCCCCACCGCCGTGATCTACGCGAACGACCTCTCCGCGACGGCCGGACTCGCCGTCGCGCAGCGCCTGGGACTGACCGTCCCCGGCGATCTGTCGGTCGTCGGCTACGACGACACCCCGCTCGCCGAGTACACCCACCCGCCGCTCGCCTCCGCGCGCGCCGACGCCCTCGGCTGGGGAGCCGCCGCCGTCCGCGCCCTGGACGAGGTCATCGCGAAGGGACGGGCCGACGACGTCGCGCTTCCCCCGGCGGAGCTGGTGCGGCGCGGCTCCATGGGCCCCGCGCCCGGCGCCGGCACCGACGCCTCCGCCCCGAGCACCACGACCGTACGGAGCGAGACGCCATGCTGAGCACATCCCGCACCAGGAAGACCGCGGCCGTCCTCCTCGCGCTCGCCCTCACCGGCGGCGCCGCCGCGTGCTCCCGCTCCGGCCCCGACCGCGTGAGCGCGGCCACCGCGCGCGGACCCATCACCGTATGGCTCTCCAACAACGCCCAGGAGGTCGCCTGGGGCGAGAAGATGATCGCGAGCTGGAACAAGGCCCACCCCGACCAGCACGTCACGTCCCAGCAGATACCCGCGGGCAAGACCTCCGAAGAGGCGCTGAGCGCGTCGATCATCGCGGGCAACAGCGCCTGTCTGGTCTTCAACACCTCGCCCGCGTCCGTCCCGCAGTTCCAGAAACAGGCCGGGCTCGTCCCGCTGGACGACTTCCCCGACGGCGCGCGGTACATCGAGTCCCGCACCGGCCCCCGCGCAGAGCAGTACCGCTTCGAGGACGGCTCCTACTACCAGCTGCCCTGGAAGAGCAATCCGGTGATGATCCTCTACAACAAGGACATCTTCCGGAAGGCGGGACTCGACCCCGAGAACCCGGAACTCGCGACGTACGACGAGTTCCTCGACAGCTCACGGAAGATCGTCTCCAGTGGCGCGGCGGACGCGGCGATCTGGCCCGCGCCGACCTCCGAGTTCTTCCAGTCCTGGTTCGACTTCTACCCGGCCTTCATCGCGGAGAGCGGCGGAAAATCCCTCGTCGACAACGGTGAGCCCCAGTTCGACAGCCCCGCCGGCAAGCGCGTCTTCGACTTCTGGCGGACCGTCTACCGCGAGAAGCTCGCCCCGAACGAGACCTTCCCCGGCGACGCGCTCGGCGGCGGCAAGACCGCCATGTCGACCGTCGGGCCGTGGGCCGTCGCCACGTACAAGGACAGCATCGACTGGGGCGTGGTCCCCGTGCCGACCTCCGACGGCCGCCCCGCCTCGGAGATCCCCACCTTCAGCGACCAGAAGTCCGTCGCGATGTTCAGCGCCTGCGAGAACCGCGCCACCGCCTGGGACCTGATGAAGTTCGCGACATCGCGCGAGCAGGACGGCGCCTTCCTCGCCGGCACCGGACAGATGCCGATGCGGCCCGCCCTCCTGCGCACCTACGCCGACTGGTTCGCCGAGAACCCCGACTACAAGGAGTTCGCCGACCAGGCCGACCGGACCGTCGAGGTCCCCGCCGTCGCCGGCTCCATCGACGTCTGGCAGGCGCTGCGCGACGGCTGGACCCGCTCGGTCGTCTTCGGCCGCGAACCCACCGGCGAGGAGCTGCCCCGGCTCTCGCGGGACATCACATCCCTCCTCGACGAGTACTGAGGACTGAGGCCGTATGAGCACCACCGGCATCCCCGCCCCGAAAAGCGCCTCCCCCAAAGGCCGGTGGCGCCCGCGCCTCCCGCGTATCGGCGTCCTCTTCGTCTCGCCGTACGTCCTGTTCGTCACCGCCGTGTTCGCCGTCCCCCTCGGCTACACCATCTGGATCTCGTTCCACCGCTTCTACTTCACGGCGCCCGGCACCGACATCGACACCCCCTGGGTCGGACTGCGCAACTACCAGGACGTGTTCAGCGATCCCGTCGTCCAGCGGTCCTTCCTCAACATCGCGATCTTCCTCGTGATCAACGTGCCGCTGACGGTGGTGCTCGCACTGGTCCTGGCGAGCGCGCTCAACGCCAAGCTGCCCTTCCGGTCCTTCTTCCGCGCCGCCTACTACCTGCCGTACGTCACGGCGAGCGTGGCACTGGTCGCCGTGTGGCAGTACATCTTCGGCGCCGACGGACTCCTCAACACCGTCCTCGGCGACCTCGCCCCCGACCCGTCCTGGCTCGTCAACTCGACCCTCGCCATGCCGGTGATCGCCGTCTTCGTCACCTGGAAACAGCTCGGCTTCTTCGTGATGCTCTACCTCGCCGCGCTCCAGAGCGTCCCCAGGGAGCTGTACGAGTCCGCGTCCATCGACGGCGCGGGCCGCGTCCGCTCCTTCATGTCGGTGACCGTGCCCGGCGTACGCCACGCCACCACCCTCGTGATGGTGTTCGCCATCATCACCGGCGCCAACCTCTTCAGCGAGCCCTATCTGCTCACCGGCGGCGGCGGGCCCGACCACGCCTCGTCGTCGCCCGTCCTCGTCATGTACCAGAAGGGCATCGAGCAGGCCCACCCCGACTTCGCCGCGGCGCTCGGAGTCGTGCTCGTCGTCTTCGTGGTCGTACTCGCCCTGGTAGCC
>NZ_JAAPBF010000022.1 GCF_022695985.1 Streptomyces sp. NP-1717
TCGTGTCTTCAAAGTCCCGCCTGGCCCGCGACGCCTGGCACGGCCTCGCCACGTTGTGGGAGTCATCCAAGTACCCCAGTACGAGAACGATCCTTCACCTTGCGATGCACTGCACCAGCCGCCGCAGGCCCGCTCTGCGGGCGGACGGCGCTTCTTTGAAGACACTGCCTAGCCCCCTGAGCGGCGGCTGAGTACGCTCTGATCCCTGCCATCACCGGCGGCGAGCTGAGGGGAGCGTGGGGAAGTGGTGGAGCGCATGCAGCCAGAGCGGATCGTCGGTGGACGCTACTTGCTTGTCGGAGAGCTCGGCGTCGGCGGGTTCGGACGGGTGTGGAAGGCGCACGACATCGCTCTGGACGTTCATGTCGCGGTCAAGGAGGTGCGGCTGCCCCAACAGGCGGGCTCAGACGCTGACCGTCATGAACGAATGGTCCGCGCGGCACGCGAAGCCCGTAACGCGGCCCGCTTGCGTGACCATCCGCATGTCGTCGCGGTCCACGATGTAGTGATGGAGGATGGCGCGCCCTGGATCGTGATGAGCCTGGTCGACGGGAACTCGCTGGAGAAGCAGCTGAGCACGGACGGACGGTTGCTTGCGCCGCTCGTCACCAAGACGGCTGTTGCCCTGCTGAAAGGGCTGCAGGCCGCCCACGCAGCCGGGATCGTTCACCGTGACCTGAAACCCGCGAACGTTATGCTCACCGACGACGGCGAGACGCTTCTCACCGACTTCGGTATCGCTGTGCACGAGACGGACACCCGCCTCACCACCACAGGAGGGATCATCGGCTCAGCCGAGTACATGGCCCCTGAACGCTTGAAGGGTCTTCAGGATCAAGCTGCCGGCGACCTGTTCTCGCTCGGAGTCACCTTGTACGAAGCGGTAGAGGGTATTTCCCCGTTCCGCCGGGACTCTCCCGCAGGCACCCTCACCGCCGTCATCTCCGAACCGCCGCCGCCGATGCGCCACGCTGATCTCGGCCTTGCCCCGCTCATTGACGCCCTTCTGGACAAGAACCCTGAAGACCGACCGAGCGTGAACGCCGCCCTCGCCGCACTCTCCGGCAGCACACTCACGATCACGGCGTCGGCATCCCGGCCCCCACCCGCAGGCAGAGCACCGGCCATGCCTCCTCTTCCTACAGCATCAGTGGCTGTGTCCGTGACCAGCATCGCGCGTATCGGGCGTCTGATCTCGGGAAGTTGGTTCCTTCTGGCCGGGATCAGCCTGATCGCATTCGGATGCTTCATGTTCATCATCGAGGGAGGCTGGGAGGGTGCCTATCCCATCAGCTTAGGCGCTGCTGCTCTCGTCGCAGTGCTCTTCGGTCTGGCCGCAACGTTCTACCGATGGAACTACCCTGGCAAACCGCCCTTTCGGATCGCGGGAGGACTTTTCCTTCCCGTCTTCCTCTCGCTGGCCGCGATCTGGACAGTGTGGAACACGGTGCTGCTGTGGTAGGTGGCGCACATCGCCACCGAGCTTCAGCCACACCGAGGCCTCGGCCGCGTCCGCTCTCGCCTGCGCGGCCTTGAGTATCCGCTCGAACGTGCCGTCCAGTGCCCACCGGCGGAAGCGGGTATGCAGCGTGGCCCACGGGCCGTACCGCTCGGGCACGTCACGCCAAGCGGTCCCGGTGCGGAACTTCAACACGATCCCGTTGAGCACCGTGTGGTCGTCCAACCGTTTCCTGCCCCGCAACGACTCAGGCAGCGGCCGGACGAACTCCCACTCGACATCCGACAGTTCATGACGACGTATCACCCGACCATGATCCACCACACGAGATCATTTGAAGACACCGCTAGGCCGGGCACTCCGTTTGTTCACCTGTGCGGCGCGGTTACTCTGCCGTGCACGCCGCTGGTTTTGGGCCGGGCGGCCGCGCGGGAGACAAGGGCACAGCCGTGGCCACCAAGACATTCGCGATCAACACCAAACCCCACGTTGCCGACGTCGGCGGAACCGAGCTGCTGTTCCAGCCTGAGGTCATGGGCGACGACTTCATGGACGCCTACGCGGAGCTGCGGAACAAGCACCAGAACAGCGGCGTCGACCTGGACGACTTGCAGGGCACAGATCCCGCCCAGCTCCGGGTGGCGGCCCGCGTGCTGCCGAGCTGATGCTCACGGAGTCCGCCGAGTTGTTCACGCGGCTCGACGTCGTCCGCGACGGCAAGGCGCTGAAGTCGTTCAGCGACCGCGACGAGGCGGAGAGGTACGCGGAGGACAACCCTAGAATCGGGTCGCCGCTGGTTGTGGGCCGGGCACACCCTTTGCCATGAGGAGACCTCTGTGGCCAGCGTGTGTGCCTGCGGCGACTACTTCAACGTCAGCACGGACGGCGAACTGTGCCTGAACCCGGGCACGATGGGCTTGCGCGACATCGTGTACTTCACGGTGGGCGCCAATCAGTTCAGGAAGGCCGACTATCCCTGGCTCGCGCGGGTTCGCGTGCGGGTGCAGGCAGCCGGCGGAGGCAGTGGCGGGGCCGAGCCGACACCGGAGAGCTGATCAGCCGTCCCGGTGCGGCCGGTGGAGGGTACTCCGAGAGCCTGCTCGAGGTGGACGAGCTGGGCGCCGTCGAGTCTGTTGGGGCGGGCGGCGTTGGCGGGGTCGGGAACGACCCCGGTACGGCCGGGGGAGACTCCAGTTTCGGCGGGGTGGTGATGGCCAACGGCGGCGGCCCCGGCACAGCGAACATGACGTCAGGCACGAGCCTGGCTGTTACGAACGGCGTCTCGGGCCCCGTCGCTGGGACAGGGCAGTTCGTTCAGGGCGGAGGGGCCGGCGAGGGGTCGATCCGGCTGAGCGGAGCGTCCGGCTTGTCCGGTGCGGAAGGCGATTCGATGCTGGGGTTCGGCGGCTGGGGGCGCAGCACAACCGGAGTGGGCGGTACGAGTCGCGGCTACGGCGGTGGAGCCAGCGGGGCGTTCTCCCTGGGGGATGCCAACGTCGGAACGGTCGGGGGCAACGGCATGGTGATCGTTGAACTCTTCAGCTGAACTCGCCAGTGCTACGGGAGTGTGGGCCGCCAAGCGGAAGCAAGGATGACCGTCGAAGGAACAGGAGTACCTAGGACTGTGAGAAGCCCAGCGGGAACCGGACCCATCCCACTACGAAAGTCCACCATGCCGCCGGAGAAAATCGCGCCGTAGAAGTGCAGCGTGCCGCCGGAAAACTCTGCGCCCAAATACACCTTGCCGCCGGAGAACGTCACGCGGCGGAAGTCCACCATGCTGCCGGAAAACACAGCGCGGCTGAAGTCCACGGCGCCGTCGGAGAACTCCGCGAGCTTGAAGAGCATGACGCCGCCGGAGAACACCGCACCGCTGAAGCCCACCGTGCCGCCGGAAAACGTCGCACGGTTGAAGTCCACCGTGCCGCCGGAGAACACCGCACCGCTGAAGCCCACAGTGCCGCCGGAAAACGTCGCGCGGATGAAGTCCACCGTGCCGCCGGAAAACGTCGCACCGCTGAAGCTCACCCTGCCGCCGGAAAACGTCGCACCGCTGAAGCTCACCGTGCCGCCGGAGAACACCGCACCGCTGAAGTCCACCGTGCCGCCGGAAAACGTCGCGCGGATGAAGTTCATATTGCCGTCGATGGTGACGCCGGTGAGGTCGAGGTCGCAGCCTTGCCAGGAGCGGTGGGTTCCCTGAGGGCGTCGGTAGTGGTCGCCGATGAGGCGCAGGATCGTGTGCCGGACCTTGCGGAAGGCAAGGTAGCGGTGGTGTTCCTCCTGGTGGGTCGGGTCGTTACCGGGGTCGGGGGTGAAGGGGAGTTGGAGGTAGGCGCACAGGACGTCGACGCAGGTCTGGCGGAGGTTGTTGTCGGGGGCGTCGTCGGCGAGGCCTGCCAGGGCGTGGACGCCGCCGAGCCGGACGGCGGGTGATTCGGAACCGAGTTGCTCGACGGCCTGAGTGAAGCGTTCGGTGTGAAGCCGGGTGGCCTCGCGATGGGCGCCGGCCTCATCGACACGCTGGCGGCGATAGGCGACGACGAGGGCGACGAGGGCGCCGGACCCGGCGACCACGCCGAAGGAGAGTTTCACCAGGTCGAAGAGCGTCTTCGCGTCGAGCTTGGCTGTGGCGCCAATCTCCTCGACGTCGAGCAAGACCCACAAGCCGCCGAAAACGCCACCCGCGACCAGCACCGCGGCACCGAAGGAGAAGGTCAGCGCCCGGCCGATCCTCGATAACCGAAGCTCTCGCTCATTCGGGGCGGCCGGAGTCTGTCGATTGGCTGTCATGACGATAGAGACAAGTCGCCGAGAACAGTGGTTGCAACCAGTTCACTGAGTGCGGTGGTTCGGCCTGCATGCTGGCTTCGGCGTGGACCAGAAGGTGAACCGCGCGGCTTCGGACTCTACGGTCTGTCCCCTGACTGGGCCGCATCAGCCGCCCACCTCATCCTTGAGTGAGCTGTTCCAAGCTGTGCTCAAACCTCCGGACGTTCTCGTGAACAGCGCCAGCTGCCTATACTCCCTGCCGCTGGTTGTGGGCCGGGCTGACGTCCTCCGCATCGGAGTTGATCGCCATGGCATTAAGCACACACCCGCGGCCGACAGTGGGCCGGACAGTCCACTACGTCAGCCACGGCACCCCCGTGCGCACCGACGGGTCCCAGCAGTTCCCGTCGGCATGCCGCGCGGCGGTCGTCACCGAGGTCGACCCGGACGATCCCGGCCGCGTGGGGCTCGCCGTGCTCCACCCCACCGGGCAGTTCTTCCACCCGCTCCAGGCCGGCGGGAGCGTCCACAGCGACGCGGAGACGCGCCTGGGCGGTTCGTGGCACTTGCCGGAGCGTGTCTGATGGCGCTGATGCTGGGTGTGACGCGCCGTCTGATCCCGAGGAACTTCACCCGGGGCGGTCAGACGGCCGTTCACAGTGTGCTGCTCCACATCATGGAAGGGACGCTCGACGGCACCGACTCGTGGTTTCGGAACCCGGATTCGCGGGCGTCCAGCCACTTCGGAGTCGGCAGAGACGGGCGGATCTTCCAGTGGGTGGATACGGGTGACCGGTCGTGGCACCCCTCGGGCGCGAACGCGTTGTGGCTGTCGATCGAGCACGAGGGTCGGGGCGGCGATGCGCTGACTTCTCCTCAGCTCGTGGCGACCGCGCGCGTGATCCGGTGGATGCACGAGACCGAGGGCGTGAAGCTCCAGCTTGCCGATACGCCGGCCGAGCGCGGTATCGGCTGGCACGGCATGGGCGGTAAGGCGTGGGGGTCGCACCCCGACTGTCCAGGCAACCCGATCAAGGCGCAGCGGCCGGCGATCATCGCCGCCGCGCGAGGAACTGAGGAGACGGACATGAACCTGACTGACGCGGTCAAGCTCCCGGCGTGGGTCCCGACGACCTGGCCGAAGGACGAGGGCCTTCAGGACGGGAAGATCACCGTCAACACCGCGCTCGGGTCGACGTACGGGCACGCTCGCCGGTCGGCAGAGAACTCGGCCCAGTTGGTCAGCGATGTGCAGGCGCTGCGGGCGGCGTTCGCGGAGCTGTTCGCGCAGGGGCGGGCGGGCGGATGACCGCTGGGGAGTCGGGGCTCGTCGCGGTCGAGCTGGCTCAGCTTCGCGGGGAGATCGGTACCGGTCTCGCCGAGATCAAGGGCGCGCTCGGCGTGCTCGTCGAGCGGACCGCACGTACGGACGCGGACGTGAAGCAGCTCCGAGCGGACACCGAGGAGTCGGTCCGGGCCCTCCAGCAGGAGGTCGATGAGCTGAAGCGGGGCCGGTGGCCGCTGGCACAGATCGGCTCGCTGCTCGCTGTCGGCGCGCTGGCCGTCGCCATGATCGCTCTCTTCATCAGCAACTGACGAACACTGTCCGGACACTGCGTCCGGACAGTGTCCGCGCTGGTCAGCGCAGCGGCCGGTGGGTGCGGGGACAGCGTGTCCGGACCCGCGTCCTGATGTCCGAGACGCTGTGTCCGGGAAGGCGGACGGCCGTCATGAGGGTCTCCGGGCGTGTGGCTTCCGCCCACAGGATCAGGAGTCGCCAGTACGTCTCGGCGCGCTGCTCCTGGTCGCGCTCCTCGCCCTGCTGGCCGCCGGCGGACTCGTCCACGAGTCGGCGGATCGCGGCGTTCACCTCAGCCTGCGTCGGGCGCAGCAGCTGGCCGTAGGGCCTGGAGAGGGAGGGCATATGGCAACCGTACGGCAGACGGTGACTCACCGTAACGGCCTGGACGCTTTCAGTTGCCGAGGCGGATTGATCTCCAACGCCGGTCGGTGCGGCTGATCATTCCCAGCGCCTCCATGCGGGCGAGCTGGTAGGCGACTGAGCCGGTACTGGACAGCCCAACCAGATCAGCGATCTCCCGGACCGACGGCCCTTCGCCGTGGTCCGCGATCCAGCTCCTCACCGCGCGGAGGATCTGGACCTGGCGCTCGGTGGGCTCGGATATCACCCTGGGCCAGCCGTGCTACTCGATCTGCGAGTCCTGGCGCGCAGTGCAGTGCGCGCGGGCAGGGCGGGAGTGCAGGCGCGGGTCCCACCAGAGGCGCACGGAGAGCCGGAGGAGCCGTCGGCGCAGCGCGGTGTTGTCGGCGGGGTGCGGTGCGGCGAGCGCCTGGTAGGTGGCGGTCCAGTCGCGTTGGGTCTGTACGAGGTCGTCAGGGAAAGGCGTCGCGTCCATTCCAGCATTAGATCGCGTGTTCGAATAACTTGTCACGTCGGGCGCCGTGTCCGACGCCACCGGCCTTCCTGTCCGGACGCCGTCCGCGCTCACGTCGCTGATCTGCACGGGCGACGTCCGGACAGAGTCACGGGCTATGCCTCAGCCGTGATGATTTCAACGAGGCGGGCGGTGTCGGTGAGGTCATCAAGAACGTGATGAGCGCCTGCCTCGCGCAGCTCGGCGGAGGAGCTCCGGCCTGTCGCGACAGCAATGACACAGACACCGCTCTCCAGCCCGCCTTCGACGTCCGCCAGGGTGTCGCCGATCAGTACCGTCTCCCCGGCCGCGATGGACGAGCGGGCAAGCGCGAGGTCGACGAGAGCGGGTCGGAGGTCCGCGTCCTCTCCGTACGCGCCGACATCCCATTCGATGTGGGTGTCCAGGCCGAAGACGTTCAACTTGATCTCTGCGACAGCGCGGACGTTGCCTGTCACCACGGTCTGCCGGACGTTCGCGACAGCGAGGGCGTCGAGGGCCGCAGCAGCACCGATGAGCGCCGAGCCCCGCTCTCTCAGCTCCCCCGCGTGCGCTACATGCTGCTGAGCCAGCGCGTGGGCGAATCGTTCGAAGTCGCCCCGGTCTGTTGTGAGCCCGTGCAGTTTCGCAGTCTCCCGAAAGATCACGGCCTCGGTGATCCCGTCGATAGTGGCCTGCTCTCGCATGGGCTGACGCGTCACCTCCGCGAATGCCGCAGCGGACAGCTCGCGCCCCACGCCGCGCGTGTCGATGAGCGTGTGGTCGATGTCCCACAAGACCAGAGGCATGTGTCGCCCCTCCCCAGAATTGATCACAATATCCACCATGTTGCGGAAGGCCCCCATGGTGGAGCGGTCCGTCCTACTCTGTCGTAATCGGGAGGGCTGATGGCCGAGAACCCAAAGGTGCTCGTTGGGGCGCGTATCCGGCATTACCGGCGCAAGAACGGCAACAGGTCGATGGCTGCCGTGGCTGGACTCTGTGGTGTCACCGAGCGGTACTTCTCGATGATCGAGAACGGGAAGCGCTCCCCGTCCTCCGGAGTGTTGACCAGGATCGCCGCCGAGCTCCAAGTGCCCGTGTCGGCTCTCCTCGGAGATGAACCGCCCGCCAAGGCGCCCGTGACGCTGACGACCGCACCGGACGTGGCTGGCGCCCTGCTGGGGTACAGATCGACCCGCGCGGTGGGACCACCAGTGGGGCCCGTGCCGCTCCGGGAGCGGGTTGAAGAAGCATGGAGGACTTGGCAGAAGAGCGACCAGCGCTTCACCGAGATCGAGGAAGCACTCCCCGCGCTCATCGCCGACGTGGAGCACTCCGTCCGGGCCTACCGCTCATCGAGCGACGAATCGGCTCGGCGTGACGTGCTCCGCGTGGCAGCTGACTTCTACGGGCTCATGCGCTCGTACTGCCGCCGGTCCGGCCGTCTGGATCTGTCGCTCATGGTCGCGGACCGTGCCCGTCGAGCGGCGGAGGATGCGGACGATCCCATCCGAATTGCGGCCGCGCACTGGAACTTGGGCCACTGCTTGTTGTCCCAGGACGGCGGTGCGCAGGAAGCGGACGAAGTCGCCGGCGTAGCGATCGGAGAACTTCACTCGGTCCCCGAAAGCACGGAGAAGGCCGCCATCCAGGGGGCGCTCGAACTGGTGCGTGTCGTCGCGGAGGCCCAGCAAAGGCAGTGGTGGGACGCTCGCCAACGCCTGGTCAACAAGGCGGAGCCGCTCGGGAAGAAGGCTGGCGAGTCCAACACGATGTGGACCGTTTTCGGCCCCACGAACATCGGACTGCACGCCCTGACTATCGAGATGCTCGCCGGCCACAGCGCGGAGGGTCTACGCCTGGCCGACGACGTGAACATCTCCCAACTCCCCAGCAGGGAACGCCAGTTCACTTTTACCCTGGAATTGGCCCGCTGCTACGACCAACGGCGTGATGACCCCGCCGTCCTCGTCCACCTGCTCGACTTGGAGAAGCTGAGCGCTGAGGACATGGCGCGAAGCACTGTCGCGACAGACATGGTGACGGGCCTTCTCCACCGTGTACGTCCTACCTTCCAGCCCCAGGTGGCCAAGTTGGCCGAGCGCCTGGGGATCGCCCCTTAGCCGCCCGGAACTGTCAGTTCACCCGAACTCTCAGTTCGGGTCGGCATCGCGCGCTCGTCGTAACTTCCTGCGCACAGCAGTGGTCTACGAGGAGCCCTACGTGATGACAGAGCCGCCGCGCGGACGTTCGAGGCAACGCAGGGCGTTAGTGCTCCCGACCTGGGAAGTGCTCCGGGTCGGCAGGTTCTACGGTCTCCAAGCCCTGGACCGGCTCAACCGACCGGGCACGGTCGCGGTAGACCCTGACGTGCGCGGCGTCTTCTTCTTCGTCCAGGCTGGCGCCACGGCTACGTGGCCGCCGATGCCCGCCGACGGGCCTCTGAGTCTGACGACGGACCTGGAGCTTCCGCCCCATGAGCGCTGCCGCCCCCCCCGGCACCTACTGGCTCGTGCCGCCTCGAGGCGGCATCAGCGTGACGTGCTCGGGAGCACTTCGCGCGGCGTTGTCCAACGTGCTCCCCGGACTGAGCATCGCCCTTGAAGAGGAGCCCCGTTGAGCAAGGTCATAAAGCGCGCCAACTGGACACTCGGCGTCGACACCCAGCCCGGCGCGTCCGGCCCGGTGCACGAGATCGAGTGCACGACTTGCGGCGAGTCCTCAGAGGTGTCTGAGGAGCGGGCGAGTCCCGAGGAGTGGGCGCTCAACCACACCGGAGGTAAACCGTCTCACCGCGGCTTCCGAGGAATCACCACCGCGTTCTTCCGCGTGACGCCGGCCCCGGGCAATCCGTACGCGGACACTCCGCCCGAGCTTGGGGCGGAGCCGCCCCAAGTTGGGCGCCGAAGCAACTGAGTTGATGGCATGAGGCCCCCCACCCCCGTTAGTTCAGCGCCACCCCCGAGGCCCGTGAGTCCGCCGACTGCCCCGCCGCCCCTGGGCGACGGCAAGGGCTGTCTCTACGTGCTGTCGATACCGAGCTGCTTCGGCTTCCTCGCCGTGGTCGGTCTGCTGCTTCTTCTCGCGGCCGTCCACGACCTCACCCAGATCTAGCGACCTAGCTGTCGAAAGGCGCCCCCATGGCCGCACCCACAGCATCAGCGCAGCCGGCCCCGGACGAGGGACTGGTGAAACTCGAAGAGACCATCCACAGGGGTGGCTTCTGGCGGCTCGTACCGGAGTACGTACCTCGCGTGTACGCCCCCGTCGACCGGCCGTTGCTGGAGCACGTTGAAACCTGTCTGCGGCGGCTGGCATGAGGGCGATAGAAGGTCCCAGCGCCGCGGTTCTTGAGCCCGTGGCCGTCGAGGGGTGCGACGTGTGCGCCGCGCTGGCCGGGCAGCGCGAGGACGCCCGCCGCCTGGGCGGCGTGCCGACGGTAGAGGAGTGCAACGCGGAGTTGCGCTCTCACCCTCACCACGCCGGCCTCGTGCGGCGGCGTGCCCCATAGCCCCGGCTCCGTCCGTCGCGCTAATGCAGGAAGGGCAGCGGCGCGGTCGGGCGGAGCCGGATCAGAAGCCCGTCCGGCTGGCCCCCTCGGCGGGGACGGTCGGCAGCCGGACGGGCTCCAACTCGCCTACTAGGAGGCGGTCGTGACCCTCACGACAAGCGAGCGCACAGCGCCGGCGAACCCGGCGCGACTGCACAACGTGACCCGGCGGGCTATCTCCCGCGCGGTCAAAGACCTGTGGCCGAACAAGCGAGTCGTCCTGGGCACGCCGTGCCCGAGCGTCACGTCCTACGTCTGCCGGATCACAGTGGACGGCGAAACGCTGATCGCGAAATACAGCTGGCTGGGCATGTCCCTGGTGTCCGTCCTTCGAGGGGCGGGAGGGACCTGGAAGGACGTGCGTCAGGCCCAGGAGGCGTATCTGCGCAGCACCGATCTCGTCACCGCGCGCGAGGCCCGGAATCTGGAACTGCTCCGCGAACTCGGGCGCCCCCGTGTGTGCGAGACAGTCGCCCTCCATCAAGGTGTTCTGCTGACCCGCCTGGTGCCGGGGACGACGTTGGCCGATGAGCTGACGGCCCGTCCGTGGGAGACCGGTGATCTCCTCGACGCGGCCCTCGCCGCTCTCGGAGATCTCCACGGGCTTGCGGGCGTACGGCTCTTGGGCGGGGCCCGGCCGATCGACGAACGGTCGGTCTCAGGTGTGTTCCGCCGCAAGTTCAACGGCCTGAGCGCCAGCGTCTATCTGAGGTCGCTCGGTCGGGACAGCGGGCTTCCGGAGTATGCGCGTGAGGACGTGGTGGAGTTGGTGCAGCACACGGTGTGGCGGCTGATTCGGATGGGAGGGGCGATCTCGCCCGGTCGGAGAGTCGCGGTGTACGGGGATCTGAAGCCGGAGCACGTCTACGTCGACGGTCCGCGTCTGCACTTCATCGACCCGGCCGTGCACTGGGCAGGTGGCCCGCAGCCGGATATCGCGAAGCTGATCGGCCGGTCCCTGCTGCTCGCGATCGGCCACCCTGACCGGGAGGCCGGACAGCAGATGGTGCGGGGGATCGCTTCCGCGCTCTCCCGCCAGGTGTCGGCGGTGCCGGCGCTCGACCGTGCGGACTGGCTGCGCGAGGTCCTGGTGCTGTGGCTCATGGACACGGTGAGCATCCTGAGTACCTGCCTCAGCGCACCGCACGGGCTTGCTCTGGCGCCCCATCAGCAGGCGCTCGTCGCGCAGGCCCATACGGTCGCGGGGATCGTACACAGGGTGAGCGGCCTCCTCACCGGGTCGATGGCCGGGCCGCGGCTGCTGGACCTGGTTTTCTCCGAGGTCGAGCACACCACGGGCAGAAAATGGTGACCGGCGCCGTCGTGGGGGTTGTCGGTGCGGGCGCCATCGGGCAGACCCTCGCCGCCGGCCTCGTCGCCGCCGCTCTGCCCGGACGACTCCTGGTCGTGTCCCGGCAGCCGGACCAGGTACGCGCACTGACCGCCGACCTCCAGGACCTCGCGCACGCCGCCCGCTCCCGCACCGTGGTCGAGCCCGGCGAAGTGGATGACCTTCACGGGTGCGACGCGGTCGTCATCGCTCTGCGGACGTCGTTCACGAACACCGCCGAACAGGACATCCGGCGCGGGGGTGCTCTCGCCAACGCTCCCGCGATCGGCACGCTGGCCCAGGAGTTACGCGGCTTCGGCCGCACCGTCCTGGTCGTCACCGACCCCGTGGACCTCATGGCCCGCCGCTTCGCCGAAGTGTCCGGCTGCAACAGGGTCTTCGGGATCGGATCGAATCTCGACTCCACCCGGTACCGACTGCTGATGGCCCGACGCGCCCACGTCCTTCCGGATCTCGTGCACGGCCATGTGATCGGAGAGCACGGCGACCGCGCCGTCATCTGCGCCTCGTCAACAGCCGTCAACGGCAAGCCTGTTCACGTCCCGATCAAGGCGGTCCTGGACGAACTCCAGCAGCGGCCGGCACTGATCCGTACCGGCACCGGCCGTACCCGCTGCGGACCCGCCGGTGCGGTGCTCTCCACGCTCCGCAAGAGCCTCGGTCTGGCCGACGGCATCGAGGAACTGTCCGTGCCGTACCAAGACGTCTGGCTCGGAATTCCCATGCGCTTCACGGGCGGACGGGCCGTAGCGTGCCTGCCTCACCTCACCGGCACCGAGCGGCGATGTCTGGACGCCGCCGCCACCAGCCTCCGTGACGCCTACACCCGCATTCCCGCACACACCGAGAGGATCGCCCCATGATCAGTGCCACCCGACTCGGCGCCGCCACGGCCGCCGTCAACGTCATGAGCAACGACACCGAGGTCACGCACTGGGCCCTGCGGTACTTCGGCCCCTGGTGGAACGCCACCACCATCGCCGCGGCCGACGTATGTGTCGCCGAGGCCGTCGTCCTCGCGAACGTCGACAAGGCCGCCTACGAGGAGATCAGCCTCCTCGTCCAGGACGGCCGACCCATCGACACGGTGGACTACGCGAAGCACCCGATGCTCGTGGCGCGCGACGGTGAGGACATCATCGCGGCGTCGCCGGACGAGAACATCGCCTACCGGAGCACCCCGTCCACCGGCCGCCTCACCCTCGCCGGCATTGACTCCATGCCCCTCGCCCTGGCCGCCGCGCGCCTCGCCCGCGAATCGATCCGTGGCCAACTCCTCCGTGACGGCTGGGCTGTCCTCCACGCCTCCGCCGTTGTGCGCGAGGCCGACGGTGCGACGGTCCTCACCTTCGGCGACAAGGGCGCGGGCAAGACCACCACGGCCCTGCTGCTCGCCTCGCACGGCTGGCAGCTCCTCGCGAACGACAGGGTCCTCGTCCGCCCCGTCGGGGAGCGCGGTGTCGAGGCCCTGCCCTGGCCGTCCGCCGCAGCGATCGGCCTCGGCCTCCTTCATGCCCTCGGCTGGGACACCGTCGCCCGGGGCCACCTGCGGGCGGGTGGCACCTTCCACCCCACACAGCACCCGTCCGTAACCGCAGCGCTCTTGGACGGCAGTCACGAACCGCAGTGGGACGGCAAGGGGAAGGAGCGGAAGGTCCAGGTGTTCCCGGACCAGTTCCCGGCACTCTTCGGCGTTCCTCTCGCCACCGGAGGACGGGCCGCCGCCCTGCTGTTCCCCCAGGTCGATCCCGACGCGGCGCCCGACATCATCGACGGAGCACGCGCGCTCGGAGAGGCGGACTTCATGTCCGGCGCCACAGAGGACCGCTACCCGGACGTCTTCGAGCTGGCCCAAGGCGTCGACGGCGGCGGCCGGGACAGCGTCCGTACGGAGGTGGCGCTGCGTCTCGCCGGACTCCCGCACCAGGCGGTCCGGCTCAACCACGACATCCCCGCCAGCGCCGCCCTGCTGAGCAAGATCGCCGACACGGCGCGCTGACCGACCAGCCCCCGGGTCCGCTGACCTTGTCGCGGGGCCGGGGCGCGGGTACCACCCCGCGCGGGCCACCAGGTCCGCGCGCTGTCGCGAGGAACCCCGGTGAGTGAACGAGTCCGCCAGATCGTGTACGTGATGATGCTCTGTGGTCTGCTGGCCGCGTTGTGCGCCGGCATCTTCAAGGGGTAGGCGTCGTGGACCGGAATTGGGTCATCGGGCTGTGCTGGCGCTGTGAGGACGACCACGTGCTGGTGCTGTGGCTCGGTCCCGTGCAGAGCCCAGAGGTCGGCGATGCCGGGTTCTTCTGCTGCGCGCCCTGTGTGCGGCGCCTGGAAACTCTGGTGAACGCGCACAACCGCCGCAATGCCGAAGTTCCGGACGACGGGCCTCTCGATCCTCCCCCGGCCCCGCAGACCCAGCGTCATACGTCCAGATCCCGGTCGACTCACTGACCCACCTTGATCCATTTGGCTTACCTGAAGGGTTTGCTATCGGTGGGGTCCTGAGCGGATTGACCGGGGCGCTGGAGAGGGAGGACGTGTGAACCTCGATGTGCCACACCCAGGTTCAGCGGTACGGCCCGGGGCTGGGGGCTGGATCCGCGCATCGCCAGCTGCGGGCGGCAACGGAGCCGGTCGCGGTCCGTCCGGTACCGGGCGCTCCGAGGGCCTCTAGGGCATGGGACGCCCCCGCCGCGCCGGGATGGTGTGCCCGTCCTAGCGGGGGCGTGGCCGGTGCTCCAGGTCGGTCGTTCAGAGGAGAGCGAGTTCGGCAGTGAGCTTTTCCAGGGGCTGGCCGTGTCGGGGAGCAGCGCCGCATGCAGGCCCTGCGCCATCCACGGGGTGACGGTAGCGGCCGCGTCGACGGCGGTGCCTGCGACGAACTTCACCACCAAGTCCGTCGCACCCTGCGGAACCTCACGTCGACGTTTGTTCCCTACCTCCCGCTGACGCGTCGTCCGGGCAAGGGATGCTCGGTACCAGTGGTGTTGCGGTGTCTGTCTTAGAGCTTGCGCAGATAGGCGGTGCGGGGTGCTCCGACAGCAAGGCGGGCACAGGCCTCGGTGATCATGGAGTTGCGACGCTCTGTGATCGCTGAGGGGACCTGTGCCCGTCCTGCCATCATGGCTGACCGAACCGCTCTGGGACCAATTCGCGGCGCTGCTGCCGCAGCGCCCGGCCTTCGATCCGACGCACCCACTGGGGTGCCACCGCCGCCGCGTCAGCGATCGGATCGTGTTCGACAAGCTGCTGCAGCTGCTCCGGTTCGGCTGCTCCTACCAGGCGATTGCCGACACAACCTGCTCGGCCACGACCATCCGCAACCGCCGTGACGAGTGGATCCGGCTGGGCGTCTTCGCCCAGTTCACTCAGATCGCGCTCCAGTCCTACGACCGGATCGTCGGACTCGTGCTCGACCAGATCGCGATCGACGGCTCCATCACCAAGGCGCCCGGAGGCGGCGAGGCCGCCGGGCGCTCACCGGTCGACTGCGGCAAACAGGGCCTGACGCGCTCGGGCATGACAGATGGTTACGGAATCCCCCTCGGCAGGGTCCTGGCCGGAGCAAACCGCCACGACTCCCCGATGCTCGCCCCCACCCTGGACCTGCTGCACGACCTCGGGCCGCTGCCCGACGACATCACCGTCCACCTGGACGCCGGCTACGCCTCGGACAAGACCCGCGCCGAACTGGCGGCCCGCAAACTGCACGGCCGCATCGCCCGCAAGGGCAAGAAGGCGCCGATCCAGGCAAGCCAGCGCTGGCACCTCGAGCGCACGCACGCCTGGCAGAACGCCTTCCAACGCCTTGCCCGCTGCTACGAACGTCGGGCCACGGTCATCGACGCCTTCTTCGACCTTGCGGACACGATCATCACCGTCCGTAGCCTGATCCGCCGCGCCTGGACCACCCACCGCTGGGACGACCGCCCGAACCGGCACCCATGAATACACACCTGCTCTTAATCATCGTCGGTCGCGGCCGCGCCCCGCGCCTCGTCATACTCGGCGAAGACCTCGCGCGCCACGGAATAGCTGTCGAACGCGCGGGCGACGCCCGCGTAGACGGCCATCTGGATGAAGGCTTCGACGATCTCCTCCTTGGTCACGCCGTTGTACAGGGCGATCCGCAGCTGGCCGCGGAGCGGCTCCAAGATGCCCAGGCTCGCCGTGATGGTGACGGAGACCAGCGCGCGGGTACGCAGGTCGAGGTGATCGGTGCGGGGCCAGGCGTCGTTGAAGGCGTGCTCGGTCGCGATCCGGGTGAAGTCGTAGGCGTTGGCCGGCTCAGACGGCCGGGGGTCGACGAACGGCGCCAGGCTGAAGCCGAGGATCCGCTCGGCGTTGTTTAGGGAGCGGATGTAGTCAGGGCTGTGCTCGGTCATACCGTGATTCTGCACCCGCACGGCGTTTGACGGTGCATCGCAACCCCGGAAGCGCAGCCACCCCGCCGTCGCACGATCGAAATCCTGGCGATCGCGTGAGGCTCGACCTTGGTCGGCGGTGCGATCGCTCATGCGGTGTCTCCGCCCGGCGGGTACCGGACGACGCGCCCGTCTCCGGTCACGGCGGCCTCAGGGACCTTGCGAGGACGCGGGCCTTCTTCGCCTCGAACTCCGCTTCCGACAGCGCCCCTTGCTTCCTCAGCTCCGCCAGGGCGGTAAGCCTGGAGATCCGGTCCTCGGCGGGAACAGCCGCTGCGGTGGCGACGGCGGGCTACTGCGTCGGGCAGCGGCCCGAGGTCGTGCAGCAGGTCCAGGGTGGGGGCGAGCAGCGGGGAGTCGTGGCGGTTTGCTCCGGCCAGGACCCTGCCGAGGGGGATTCCGTAACCATCTGTCATGCCCGAGCGCTTCAGGCCCTGTTTGCCGCAGTCGACCGGTGAGCGCCCGGCGGCCTCGCCGCCTCCGGGCGCCTCCGATCGCTGACGCGGCGGCGGTGGCACCCCAGTGGGTGCGTCGGATCGAAGGCCGGGCGCTGCGGCAGCAGCGCCGCGAATTGGTCCCAGAGCGGTTCGGTCAGCCATGATGGCAGGACGGGCACAGGTCCCCTCAGCGATCACAGAGCGTCGCAACTCCATGATCACCGAGGCCTGTGCCCGCCTTGCTGTCGGAGCACCCCGCACCGCCTATCTGCGCGAGCTCTTATGCGTGACCTTATCGTCCGTGCCCTGCTGTGGGTGCTCCGCCTGGTGCTGCCGGCCCGAGGGCGGCACAAAGAACGACCGTCCTGCCGACGTGTGAACCCGTCCATGTGAGCCCGTGGAACAGCCCTTGGCCGACTCCGGCCCCCAAGCACGTTCGTGAGCTCTTCACACCGCTTGACGGTGAAGATGTCAGGCTCGTCCGCCCTTATGCCCTTGCAGAGTTCACGATGGAACTCGGAGTGATCGGCGAGCGGCGCCGAGCGGTCGAGCTTGCCTCGCTCGGCGAGGACCACCCGTACTCCTATCCCGGAGACCACTTCCAAACCCTGGCGCGCTCCGCTAAGGCGCTGCCGGCATGACCGGTCACGCTGTAATGGCAGCCCCCGACCCTGGAGCCGGTGGGCGGTGTTGCCTGAGCGGCCAGTCGGACGAAGGAACAGAGGTGACCCGTGACCAACCCCCGCGGCCCCGGCGCCCCCGGATGGCATCCGAGAAGCGGCGGCTCCAACTGACCCGGACGCAGCGCTGCTTGATGGGCACGGTCGTCGCCGGTGCGGTTCTCATCGCCGCGATCGGTTTCGCGGGGTCGTACTCCGCCGTGCGCGACCTCGCCGAGAAGAAGGGCTTCGGGCAGTTCTCGATCGTCTTCCCGATCGGTATCGACGCGGGCATCTGCGTCCTGCTCGCGCTCGACCTGCTGCTGACCTGGATGCGGATCCCGTTCCCGCTCCTGCGCCAGACCGCCTGGCTGCTCACCGCCGCGACGATCGCCTTCAACGGCGCCGCCGCCTGGCCGGACCCGCTCGGCGTGGGCATGCACGCGGTGATCCCGATCCTGTTCGTCGTCTCCGTCGAGGCGGCGCGCCACGCGGTCGGCCGTATCGCGGACATCACGGCCGACAAGCACATGGAGGGTGTCCGCCTCACCCGCTGGCTGCTGTCGCCCGTCCCGACGTTCAAGCTGTGGCGCCGGATGAAGCTGTGGGAGATCCGCAGTTACGAGGACATCATCCAGCTCGAACAGGACCGGCTCATCTACCAGGCCCGCCTCCAGGCGCGCTACGGCCGCAACTGGCGCCGCAAGGCGCCCATCGAGGCGATGATGCCGCTGCGGCTCGCGAAGTACGGCGTTCCGCTGGCGGACACCGGCCCGGCCGGTCTCGCGGCGGCGGGCATCGAACCGGCCCTGCTCCCGCCGGCCCAGGCGACCGCGATCGAACCGGCCTCCGCGCAGGCGGGCGGGCAGGCCGCCGCGCAGGCGAGCGCGCCCGAACTCCCCCAGTCGCGGCAGGAGCGCGAGCTGACGGAGGAGGAGTGGATCCAGCTCCAGAAGGAGGAGCAGTGGGCGAGGGAGAACCAGCAGCAGGACATGGGGGCCCCCGCCGCCCAGGAGAACCCCTGGTTCGCCGCGCCGCGTGCGCCTGAGGGCCCGTACCAGGGGTCGTACGACCCCGACTTCGACCCGCAGCGGTACGAACAGCAGCAGTACGAGCAGCAGAGTTACGAACAGTACGAGCAGGCCCAGCAGCGGTACGAGCAGTACGAGGCGGAGCAGTACGAGACCGAGCAGCCGCGGGCTGAGCAGCGGCAGCCTCAGCAGCAGACGGCCCAACAGACCCAGCAGGCACAGCAGTTCCCGCCCCGCCGCCCTCTCGGCCCGCAACCCGCGGTCGACTTCGAGCCCGAGCCCGAGCCGGAAGAACCCCCCACTGCCACCCTCCCTGAAGGCGTGCCTCGCGAAGAGGCGTACTTCAACGCCTTCCAGCGGTACGTCAAGGAGCGCGGGGACATGCCCAACGGCCGCCAGCTCGCGGTCTACCTGCAGGACCTGTACGGCGTGACGGGCCGCACCGGCGGTCCGTTGAGCGAGAGTTCACTTCGCGCGTACGTGAAGGACTTCAGGCGCCGGTACCAGGAGCAGCTGGACGCCCAGGACTCCGAGCACATCGCCTAGCGCAGGCCCAGACGGTCACGGCAGGGTGAGGACGCGCGGCCCGTCCTCCGTGACCGCGATGGTGTGTTCGACGTGCGCCGCGCGGCTGCCGTCGATCGTGCGCAGCGTCCACCCGTCGGGGTCGGTGCGGTACTCGCTGCGCCCGCCGGCCATGAGCATGGGTTCGATGGCGAGTGTGAGGCCGTGCCGCAGGGGGAATCCGCGGCCGGACCGCCCGTAGTTGGGGACGTGCGGGTCCTCGTGCATCCGCCGTCCGATGCCGTGGCCGCCGAAGTCGGTCGGCATGCCGCAGTCGACGTCGCGGGCGACGGTGCTGACGGCGTGGGCGATGTCGCCGATGCGGTTGCCGACGGTGGCGGCGGCGATGCCCGCGTCCAGTGCCCGCTCGGTGGCGGCGATGAGTTCCAGGTCGGCCGGGCGCGGGGTGCCGACGACGAAGCTGATCGCGGCGTCGCCGGTCCAGCCGTCGAGTTCGGCTCCGCAGTCGATGCTGACGAGGTCGCCGTCGCGCAGGCGGTAGTCGTCGGGGATGCCGTGGACGAGGGCGTCGTTGACGGAGGCGCAGATCACCGCCGGGAACGGGGTGGGCGCGAAGGAGGGCCGGTAGCCCAGGAACGGAGAGCGCGCCCCGGCCTTGTCCAGCACGGTGCGGGCGGCCCGGTCGAGGTCGCGCAGGCTGACGCCCACGGCTGCCGATTCGCGGGTGGCCGCGAGGGCCCGGCCCACGACGCGTCCGGCTTCACGCATCTTCTCCAGCGCCGCGTCGGTCTTGATCTCCACCATGTGCCGTGACTCCTCGCCGTACCGCCATCCAATACTTATACCGGTATTAGTATCACAGCCGCGCGGCCGGAGAGGCGCGCGGCGGATGCGGTGACACGGCGAAGGCCCCCGTCCGATCACCCGGACAGGGGCCCTCACCAGCAACGGGACGTATCAGCCGCCCAGCAGCGTCCGCACCCGGTCCGCCCCCACCGCCAGCAGCAGCGTCGGCAGCCGCGGGCCGGTGTCCCGGCTCACCAGCAGCCGGTAGAGCACCGCGAAGAACGACCGCTGCGCGGCCTTCAGTTCCGGCGTCGGCTTCGCGTCGGGCGCCAGCCCCGCCAGCACCTTCGGCACGCCGTAGACGAGCGTCGTGAGCCCGTCCAGCGACCAGTGCGCGTCCAGGTCGGCCAGCAGCAGCCGCAGCGCCTCACGCGTCTGCTCGTCCAGCGAGTCCAGCAGCTCCCGGTCGGGCTCGCCCCGGACGACCGTCCGCGCCTCGGCCGGCACCTGGCTGGTGATCCAGTTCTCCGCCCTGTCCAGGCGGGGCCGCACCTCGTCCAGCGAGGTCAGCGGATCGGCCGGGTCCAGGTCGCCGAGGATCCGCAGCGTCTGGTCCTCGGCGCCCGCCGTGATGTCCACGACGGAGGCCAGCGTGCGGTACGGGAGCGCGCGCGGCGTACGCGGCAGCTCACGGGCCGCCGTACGCGTGGCCCGCGAGTACGCCGCCGCGTCGGCCGCCTGCACCGACCCGTCCGCGATCTTGCGCTCCAGGGCGTCCCACTCGTCGTACAGCCGCTGGATCTCCTGGTCGAAGGCGATCTTGAAGGACTGGTTGGGCCTGCGCCGCGCGTACAGCCAGCGCAGCAGAGGTGCCTCCATGATCCGCAGCGCGTCGGCCGGGATCGGGACGCCTCCCTTGGAGGACGACATCTTCGCCATCCCGGAGATCCCGACGAAGGCGTACATCGGCCCGATGGGCTGCACGCCGTCGAAGATCTCGCGCACGATCTGCCCGCCGACCACGAAGGACGACCCGGGCGACGAGTGGTCGACACCCGACGGCTCGAAGACCACGCCCTCGTACGCCCAGCGCATCGGCCAGTCGACCTTCCAGACCAGCTTGCCGCGGTTGAACTCGGAGAGCCGTACGGTCTCCTCGAATCCGCAGGCCTGGCAGACGTAGGTCAGCTCGGTCGTCGCCTCGTCGTACGCCGTGACGGTCGTCAGGTCCTTGCCGCAGCCCTCGTTGCCGCAGTACGGCTTGTACGGGAAGTACCCGGCCGAACCGGCGCCGTCGTCCTCGTCGGCGGCGCCCGACCCCTCGGCGGCCTCCAGCTCGGCCTCGTCGACCTTCTTCTGCTGCTGGGGAGCCTTCTTCTGCGGGCCCGCCGCCTTGTCCTTCGTCCGGTAGCGCCCGAGGATCGCGTCGATCTCGCCCCGGTGCCGCATCGCGTGCAGGATCTGCTCGCGGTAGGTCCCCGCCAGGTACTTCTCGGTCTGGCTGATCCCGTCGTACTCGACACCCAGCTCCACCAGCGACTCGATCAGCTGCGCCTTGAAGTGCTCGGCCCAGTTCGGGTACGGGGACCCGGCCGGCGCGGGCACCGACGTCAGGGGCTTGCCGATGTGCTCGGCCCAGGACGTGTCCACCCCGGGGACCCCGGCCGGCACCTTGCGGTAGCGGTCGTAGTCGTCCCACGAGATGAGGTGCCTGACCTCGTACCCCCGCCGGCGGATCTCGTCGGCGACGAGGTGCGGTGTCATGACCTCGCGCAGATTGCCGAGGTGGATGGGGCCCGAGGGGGAGATGCCGGACGCGACCACGACCGGTTTGCCAGGCGCACGCCGCTCCGACTCGGCGATGACATCGTCCGCGAAACGGGAGACCCAGTCGGTCTCGGTGCTCTGAGCCACGGTCGGCACGTCCTTCTTTCTCGTACGCCCTGCGAATACGCCGGTGATAGCGGCGACGGCCATTGTCCCAGGCCCTTACGACAATGCGAAAACGACTTGTTGCCCCATGGGAGAATGGGGTCACCGACACCCCCTTCTACAGGAACGGCTCCCAGCCCATGGCCCCGGTCACTTCCCTCGCATCGACCGTCGATCAGCGCATCGCGGACGCCCTCTCGGCAGCCCTGCCGGAGGCCGGTCCCGCGGACCCCCTGCTGCGACGTAGCGACCGGGCGGACTTCCAGGCCAACGGGATGCTGGCCCTCGCCAAGAAGCTGAAGGGCAATCCGCGCGAGCTGGCGGCGAAGGTCGTCCAGGCGCTGGCCACCGGCGACCTCGTCAAGGAGGTCGAGGTCTCGGGCCCCGGCTTCCTCAACATCACCGTCACGGACCGGGCGATCACCGAGACGCTGGCGGCCCGCGCCGCCGACGACCGCCTCGGCGTCCCGCGCGCCACGGACCCCGGCACGACGGTCATCGACTACGCGCAGCCCAACGTCGCCAAGGAGATGCACGTCGGCCATCTGCGCTCCGCCGTGATCGGCGCCGCGATGGTCGAGATCCTGGAGTTCACCGGCGAGAACGTGATCAGGCGCCACCACATCGGCGACTGGGGCACGCAGTTCGGCATGCTCATCCAGTATCTGACCGAGCACCCGCACGAGTTGGACCACAAGCGCGCGGAGAGCGTCTCCGGCGAGGAGGCGATGTCGAACCTGGGCCGTCTCTACAAGTCCGCCCGCGCGGTCTTCGACTCCGACGAGGAGTTCAAGGCCCGCGCGCGCGACCGCGTCGTGGCCCTCCAGGCCGGTGACGCGCAGACCCTCGCCCAGTGGCAGCGCTTCGTGGACGAGTCGAAGATCTACTTCCACTCGGTCTTCGACAAGCTCGACATGGAGATCCGCGACGAGGACGTCGTCGGCGAGTCCGGCTACAACGACATGCTTGAGGAGACCTGCCGCATCCTTGAGGAGACGGGCGTCGCCGTCCGCTCCGACGGCGCGCTGTGCGTCTTCTTCGACGACGTGAAGGGCCCGGACGGCAACCCGACGCCGCTCATCGTCAAGAAGAGCAACGGCGGTTACGGATACGCGGCCACCGACCTCTCGGCGATCCGCGACCGGGTGGGGAACCTGAAGGCGGACACCCTGCTGTACGTGGTGGACGCCCGCCAGTCGCTGCACTTCAAGATGGTCTTCGAGACCGCCCGCCGGGCCGGCTGGCTGAACGAGGACGTCAAGGCGGTCCAGCTCGCCTTCGGCACCGTCCTCGGTAAGGACGGCAAGCCGTTCAAGACCCGTGAGGGCGAGACGGTGCGGCTGGTGGACCTGCTGGACGAGGCCGTGGAGCGCGCGGCGGCGGTCGTCCGGGAGAAGGCGAAGGACCTCACGGAGGACGAGATCGTCGAACGCTCCACGCAGGTGGGCATCGGCGCGGTGAAGTACGCCGACCTGTCGACCTCCGCCGCGCGGGACTACAAGTTCGACCTGGACCAGATGGTGTCGCTGCACGGCGACACGAGCGTCTACATCCAGTACGCCTACGCCCGCACCCGCTCGATCTTCGGCAAAGCGGGCGACCGCTCCCCCGTGGCCCGCCCGGAACTCGAACTGGCCCCGGCGGAACGGGAGCTGGGCCTGCACCTGGACCAGTTCGGCCAGGTCCTGGACGAGGCGGCCTCCGCGTACGAGCCGCACAAGCTGACCGCGTACCTGTACCAACTGGCGTCGCTGTTCACGACGTTCTACGACAAGTGCCCGGTCATCAAGCCGGCCCCGCCGCAGGAGATCGCCGAGAACCGCCTCTTCCTCTGCGACCTCACGGCCCGCACCCTCCACCAGGGCATGACCCTGCTCGGCATCCGCACCCCGGAACGCCTGTAGGCCCGCCCTCGATCGCCGGCCGGGCTCGATGAGCCCGGCCGGCGATCGAGGACACCACGCGTGACCAGGCGGGGCGCTACACCGCGCGCACCCCCGGTACCACCTCCGGATACGTCACCTTGTCCGGCAGCCGGTGGCCGAGTTCCTTCAGGCGGGTCGCTACGTCCGACGGGCTGCGGCCCGTCAGCGTCGCGCAGCGCAGGACGTGTTCCAGGTGGACGTCGTCCCGGTGGGAGCGGGTGAGCGTGTCAAGGAGGCGGATGTCCGGCTCGGTGGCGACGGCGGGCAGGTTCGCGTTCTCGTGGAGCCCGTGGCCCAGCGTGGCCAGTCTCCCGGCGACCTGTGCGGGGGTGCGGCCCGTGACGAGGGAGGCGCGCAGGATGTGGCGCGGCTGGACGCCGACGACGCTGTTCTTCCACAGCCAGGGCGCGCGGCCGTCCAGGTTCGCGCTGAGGAGGACGAGGTCGTCCGCCTCCGGGGTGTCGGGTACGTTCCCGTCCGGCCGCTGGCAGCCCAGTTCGCGCAGCCGGGCGACGATGTCCGCGTGCGAGCGGCCCGTGTCGCGGGCGACGGCGAGGACGTGTCCGACGGGCGGGGCCGTCCAGCGGCCGAGCCAGCCGCCGCCGGGGGTGTCGGCGTACTTCAACAACCGCTCGTCCTCCGGTTCGGGCGTGTAGGGCAGCCGGAAGCCGAGCGCTATCAGCCGCTTCGCGGCGGCGTACGGGCTGCACGACAACTCCAGCGCCACGCCCAGCACATGCGGTGCCGACACCTCTTCCCCCCAGTCGAGCCACGTCCCGTAGCTTCTGCGCTCGGTGCGGATGAGCCCGACATCACGCGGGTCGGCGGTCTCGGGCAGCGGCCGGGCGCCGGTGCCCACCCGGTAGCCGTACGCGGTCATACGCCGTGCGACGTCGGCCGGGGAGCGGTCCGTGAGAGCCGCCGATTCGAGGATCTGCTTCAGCGCCACGGGCTTGTCGAGACCGACCCACGGAGCGCGGTAGCTCCACGCGCCCGCACTCCTGACCAGAGGGACGTCGTCGGGCTCGACAGCGTCCGGCAGCGGGCCCTCGGGACGCTGGATGTCCGCGTACCCCAGTGCGTCAAGCCGGGACACGACGGCGGCGGGACTCCACTTCAGCAGGGCGGCGGCGTCGAGCACGCGCCCGTACTCCACCTGCTCGCCGGGATCCTGCCACGGGTACCGGGCGTTGAGGTTGCGGCTGGCGAGCAGGAGGTCGTCCGGGTCCTGGGACTCAGGGGCATGGCGTTCGGATGCGCGGGACATGGTGGTGCGGCCTTTCGACGGTCGGACGGGAGCGGGTGGCACGGGTGCTTACTCGGATGCCGCGATGTACCGGCCGTCCTCGTCCCACTCGTCCGCCTGGCGTTCGTGCTTCATGGTCAGATCCACCCGGACCCCCGCCGGCTCCAGCGCCGTCCAGATCCGCAGCATCATCTCGTCGCTCATGAAGTGGAAGGAGAGATCGAGTTCCCGCAGGTGGGTGAGCGGCTGCCCCTGGAGCAGTTCCGCCGCGCCCTCGTCGGAGAGCGTGCCCATCGACAGGCTCAGCGAGGTGAGCTGGGACACGACCGGCGCGGAGGCGAGCGCGGCGGCCAACTCGTCCTGGATGAAGCTGTTCTGGAGTCCGAGGTGGCGCAGCGCGGGCTTGCCCTCCCCCGTGAGCAGCGGGGCGAGCTGTTCGACCGTGACGCCTCCGCCGTAGTTCTCGTCGCCGAGCCACAGCTCCAGGCGCTCCAGCGAGGGCAGCCGGGCGGCGGCGATGTGCTGCGCCGCGACCGGCGGCAGCCCGCCGGACTCGACGCGCAGCACGCGCAGTCGCTCGTGGCCGGAGACGGGGAAGTCGAGGCCGTCCCCTCCGCGTACGGCCAGCTCCCGGAGGCCGGGGTACGCCTGGAGGATCGGGGCGACGTCGCAGTGGCCGATCGTGGAGATCATCGCCTGCTCGTCCTCCAGATCGCCGAGGAAGAGCGCTTCGAGCCCGGTCAGCCGGTCGCGCAGCTCGATGAGCGGTTCGTCCGTCATCCCGCCGTCGCCGTCGTACCAAGGCTGGCCGAAGACGATCGCCCGTACCTTCTCCAGCTCGACGGACTCGGTGAACCGCTTCCAGCAGGCCTCCGCGCTCTCCTCGGAGTCGTACGGCTCACGGTGCAGCCGCCAGGCGACCGCGTCGGCGGGTGGCAGATCGGCCGGGTGGGCGTACGGCGGGAAGTTGAAGGCGGGCAGTCCGTAGAACCGCTCGACATGGTGCACATGAGACAAGATCGGGCTCCTGAGGCTTCTGGTACGCCAGTTGGCCCTCGCCATCCTTCCGCGTCCGGCCCCTTCGCGCTGTCGCTTGCTCACTTGCCTCCCGGCGCGTATCGCGGCGCTCGGCAGCACGAAGTACGTCGGGGCGCCCCCGGCCTCACCTGCCGCGTAAGGGCCCGGACAAGGGAAGTTCCACAAGCTGAACTCCGTTGTCAGTGCGGGCCTTTAGGGTCTCCTGCATGGCGACGCTCCCCAACCCCCTGCCCGCCCTGGCCACCGACCCCTCGGGCCGGTCGGTGGGGCTCCAGCTGCCGCCCGGCAAGCTGGTCGACACGACCATGGACGGGACCTGGCACGAACCACTCCTCTGGTACGCGGACGAGCCGGCGGCCCCCCGGGCGTGGGCGGACCTGCTGCCCGCCCGCAGGACGGCGGGGCTGCATCCGCTGCTCGTCCACGGCGGTCACCGCAAGGAGTGGCCCGAGGAGTGGGATCTGAGCCCGGAGTCGGTGTCGTACCCGGGCGACCACGACGCGGAGGAGATCCTCGCGGAGTCCTGGGAGCGTCTGTCGGAGGACGAGGAGTGGCCGGGCCTGGCGGCGGCCCCGCAGGAGCAGTCCGCCGACCCCGACAAGGAGGCGGCCGAGGTCGCCTCCATCCTCACCGACGACGGCAGCTGGATGCAGGGCGCGCGCGTGGCCCTGGTCCCCGCCCGCCGCAGCGCGGACATCCCGGCGGCGATCGGCTGGTCGGGCCCGGTGAACCACGAGGACGACGTGGCACGGCTGTCGGCGGTGCTGCGGTCGTGGGAGGACCGGTTCGGGATACGGGTGGTGGCGCTCACCTTCGACCAGCTGGTGGTCTCGGTGGCCGCCCCGCCGACGACCCGGGCGGAGGCCGAGGCGGTCGCGGCGGAGCACTTCGCGTTCTGCCCGGACAACATCCACCAGGGCCGGCACACGACGCTGCCCGCGTACGCCGCACACCAGGTACTGAACCAGCCCGCCTGGACGTTCTGGTGGGACTGACCGGCCACGGGCGGAGACCGCTCAGACCACGAACTCGCACCACACGACCTTGCCGGGGTCACGCTCCCCCACACCCCACTTGTCGGCGAGCGCCGCGACGAGCATGAGCCCGCGCCCCGACTCCCCATACGGCTCACGGACACTCGGCCGCCCGTCGCCGCTGTCGTGCACCTCGACACGGAGTACCCCGTCCGCGAGCAGCGACAGACTCAGCCGGTAGCCGCGCCCCGGAGGAACTCCGTGCACCAGGGCGTTGGTCGCCAGCTCGCTCACGCACAGCAAGACGTCGTCGAGCCGGCCGCCGAGCGCCCAGTCCGTCACCGCCTCCCGTACGAACTGCCTGGCGGCGGGCACGGATCGGCGTTCGCGGCGGTAGAAGCGCTCGCGCGGGGCGGGGGGTGGATTCGTCTCATTCACGGGGCGATTGTCACTGCCTGTGATTACGCTGATGCAGTGCGCATGCCCGTACAGAGATTTTGTACGGGCGGTGCGGGCGTGACGTACGCACGGGAACGGGGAGTTGGTCGGACATGCACACCAGAAAGCGGCAGCGGAAGAACGCGTCGGCGATGAAGCTCGTGGGCGCGCTGGTCGCCCTCTTCCGTGAGGCGGCGGGCCTGACCCAACGCCAGCTCGCGGAGCGCGCCTGCGTACACACGGAGACGATCGCGTCGGTGGAGCAGGGGCGGCGCCTGCTCAAGCCTGATCTGGCGATCCTGCTGGATCAAGTGCTTTCGACCAAGGGGGCGTTGGAGACGGCGGTGGAGAACATGCCGGAGATCGACCGGTACCCGACGTGGGCGGCGGCGTTCATCGACCAGGAGCAGGAGGCCATCGCGATCTCGTCGTACCAGAACCAGGTGGTGCCCGGTCTGCTCCAGACCGAGAACTACGCGCGGGCGGTCTTCCGCAGCAGGGTGCCCGCGTTCAGCGAGGACGAGATCAACACCCGCGTCGCGGGGCGCATCGAGCGCCAGCACATCCTGCACCGCAAAGTCCCGCCGACGTGCAGCTTCCTGATCGGCGAAGGCGTCCTCAAGGACCGGCTCGGCTCCCCGGCCGTGTACGCGGAACAGCTCCGCCAGCTCCGGGAGAGCGCCGATCTACCGGGCTTGACGCTCCAGATCATGCCGTTCGGCCGGACCACTCACGCGGGACTCGACGGACCGTTCGTCCTGCTGGAGACACCCGATCATCAGCATCTCGCCTATGCCGAGACCCAGCGGGGCAGCCTCTTTGTCGAGGACCCGGACGAGGTCAGCATCCTGGCGCGCAAATATGCCATGCTGCGGACGCAGGCCCTCAACCCCGAAGAGACGAAAGGCCTGTTGGACCGGCTGCTAGGAGAGCAATGAACACCGCACTGGAGTGGTTCAAGTCCAGCTACAGCGGGAGCGAGGGCGGCGACTGCCTCGAAGTCGCCTACCACTGGCGCAAGTCGAGCTACAGCGGCGATGAGGGCGGCGATTGCGTCGAGGTCGCCGCGCACCCCGCCGCCGTGCACGTCCGGGACTCCAAGGTCTCGGGAGGCCCGGTACTCACCCTTGCCCCCGCCGCCTGGGCGGCCTTCACCGCGGACGTCGTCCGCTGACCGTCGCGCCAACTGCGCCGGTCAAGTGAATCCCCCCCCGACACTCGCCGTCAGCCGTGACTTCCGCCCCCGGTCTGCGCCATAGACAGACCGGACCATGAGCACGACGACGATCGGACGGGGTACCACCAGAGATGAAAGCCACACGCACTCTTACCGTCTTGGGCGCGACGGTGCTGGCCGCCGTACTCCCGGCCACCGGCGCCGCCGCGGACGAGACCCATACGAACTCGCACAACGGCGGCTTCACGCTGCTCTCGATCGGCCAGATCGACGACCCGGCCGAGGATGTACTGGAACACGCCACGATCCTGGGCGAGACGCACATGATCGAAGGCGCGGAGGCGCCTGACGCGCCCGAGGCGCCGGAGGCGGCCGAAGCTCCCGAGGCCGCCGACACCGCTTAGCGTCAGACGATGACCGGGACGGTCTCGGACTGGTTCGTGGACCAGTTGGTGACGATCGGCTTGTCGACGACGGCGGGCTCGGGCAGCTTGAGTTCGGCGGGGTTGGGGTCGTCCTCGGTCGTGCCGATGATGACGTTCTCGAACTCCACGCCACCGTCGACGTCGGTGGTCTTGGGGTTGATGCCGGTGTACGCGACGGCGGAGCCGGTGAGCTTGATCGGCTTCTCGCCACCCTGTCCGACCGGGGAGGCGACGCCGTCCGCGTCGGAACCGAAGGACACCGTGGGGGTGTTGACCTCCAGGGTGCACGTGATCCCGGACTTGGCCTTGGCGGTGACGAGGTAGTAGCCGCCGGCCTGGGACTCCGAAGTGACCGTGAAGTCCAGGTCGTTGGTGCCGCAGGCCTGCCCGTAGCCGCTCTTCCCGTCGTCGGCGGACTCGCCCTTGTCGCTGGAGCCACCGGAGTCCGAGGAGTCGGAGCCACCGGTCGACGACTTGTCGCCGGAGGCCTTGTCGCTCCCCTCCGAGGCGGCGGCCGACGGGTTCGCCGAACTGCCGGACTCCGCGACCTCTTCGGGCCCGCACGCGGTGGTGGTGGCGGCCAGCGCCGTCACGGCCGCGGCGGCCAGGAAGAGACGGGCGGAACGGGTGGCGAGACGCGAGCGCATCATGATCTCCAGTGGCTGTCGGTTGGGGTGTTCCCCGCTGACTCCGACGACACTAGGGGCGGGCAGATCCTCAAATGATCCTGCGGATGTCCGGGTTCCGTCTCAGCGAATGCGTTCCATGAAAACGGCATTGGATGTGCAACAGCCGCAGCTCAAGGCCGCGGCCGGAACGTGACGGAGCCCGGGAGCATGTCCAGCTCCCGGGCTCCAGCTTGCCACCCATTTGCGCACACCGACGGCGTTTAAGAACCGCGGGTCACGTTGAGATCGACGTGTTCTGCCTTTGAACTACAGCGCCACGAGAGAGGCGCCGGAGGGACTTGAACCCCCATCCGTCGATGTTCGCCCACGCTCGGTCGATCCGGTGTTCGGCGGCGAATACTGAGACTGGAGCGAGAATCTGAGTTTCACGGGGCCGCCTCTGCCAGGCTTGGGCCACCCCCGCACGTGGTGCGGGGAGAGGGATTCGAACCCCCAACTGACACCCCATATCAGCTTCAACATCAGTTTCAGCTTGCGCTCATCGCGCACCCTCCGCTCGCGACGGAGGGCGTATGTGGGGGCTACCGGAAGAGGTAGCCGAATACCGCGTCGCCGACCCGCTGGTCGGTGACCTCGGTGTTGTTCGCCTCCTCGCGGGCGAACTTGACTGCCTGCTGGAGCTTCTCGACGCGTTCGAGGAGCTCGTTGACCCGCCGGGCGGGCAGCGCGCCGGAGAACTTCACCGTGGTCCAGTAGCCGACCGGGACGTCCTCGTAGTACACCTCCACCTGCGCCGGGTGCTTCTCCGTGGCCTCGGCCTTCACGTGGTTGCGCGGAACCTTCTTGGTGCGGATGGTCCGCACCGGGTCCGTCTTCCACGAGTCCGTCGAGGGGTCCAGGTTCCACGACTCGGAGGCGTCGAGCACCGGCAGCTTGCGCACGAAGGTGTGCAGGTCGGTGAGTTGCTTCTCCAGGAACAGCAGGTACGGGACGGGCACCTGGGACAGCAGCGCCGTACCGTCGACCACCACGTCCGCGACCGCGGACCGGTTCGCCCAGTCCTTCGTCGCGGTCACGTCGAAGAGCCGCGTCAGCGTCCCGGCGGTCGCCCGCAGGGCGTCCTCGGCCTTGATCTGCACCCGGGTGGACTCGGGCGGCAGCTGCTCGCCCTCCTCGTCCTTGGGCTGGTAGGTCCGGGAGATGCCGGCCAGCAGGGCGGGCTTCTGCACGTCCTGGTGAGCCTGGGTGAGCTCCTGGAGGGCCTTGGACTTGACGCCCTTTTCGACTGCGATGATCTGATTCAGCTTCGGCACACGGTGAACCTAACAACCCAGCGCCGCACGCACATCCGATTAAACGCCCGCCCCGTCCCGGCCGGACGCGAGATCCGCACTCTCCGGGACGGCGGCCCAGGTGTTGGCCAGGTCGGCGTAGAGCGGCGAATCGCGCAGCAGCGCGTGGTGGTCACCGATCCGTACGGAACTCCCGTCCAGCACGAGAATCCGGCGGGCCCGCATCGCGGAGCTGATCCGGTGCGCGATGATGACCAGGGTGCCGGGGCGGTCGGCGAACGCCTCCTCCGCGCGTCGTTCGGCCGCCGGATCCAGGTGGCAGGTGGCCTCGTCGAGGATCACCAGTCGCGCCGGCGAGACGTACGCCCGTACGAGCGTGATCAGTTGGCGTTCCCCCTCGGACAGGGCAGCGGTCTGTTCCATCGGCGCGTCGAGCCCGCCGAGCCGTTTGACCACCGGCGCCAGACCGACCAGGTCGGCGGCCCTCGCCAACTCGTCGTCGGACACCTCGGGGGCGAGGTAGGCGAGGTTCTCCCGCAGTGTCCCGGCGAAGACGTAGGACTCCTGCGGGACGAGCGCGACGGCCTCCCGCAGCCACGGACCCGCCGACGCCCCGAGCCGGATGCCGCCGAGCATGACGTCACCGCGTCGGCAGGGCTCCAGGCCGGCCATCAGGTTGGCCACCGTCGACTTGCCGATGCCGCTGGGTCCCACGATCGCCAGGTGGTCGCCGTACGGGACGTCGAGATCGAGGTCGTCGACGATCGGCGCCGAGTGCGGGCCGTAGGCGAAGGTGACGCCGCGCAGGGAGAGGGAGGGGACGTGGTCGCGGCCGGGTGCGGCGGCGTCCGGCGGGCCGGGCGATTCGGGTGGCCGGGCCGTGTGTTGCGCGAGCCGTCGCAGCAGGACCTGGAGTTGGACCCCCATGTTGCCCAGGCTCTGCGCGAACAGCCGCAGCGCGGGTTCCAGCCCGGAGATCAGATAGGTGACGGCGCCGAGGATCTGCCCCGGGGTGACGGCGCCGCTGCGCAACAGCGACGGTGCCATGACCAGGGTCGCGATCAGCGGGACACGGGCACCGATCACCACCACCCCGATCCGGCAGGCCCCGACGCGGGCGGCCGCTATGGAGGCGGCCGCGTTGGCGTCCACGTCGTGCCCGACGCGCCGGGTCGCCGTGTCCGCGCCGCCGCACGCCAATATGTCCCGCAGGCCGGACACGGCGTGGCCCGCGCTCCCCGCCAGCCGCTCCTCGGCCAGCAGCGCCTCGCGGTAACGCTTCCGGAAGAGCACCGACAGCAGCGCCAGCAGCGCGCCCGCGGCGGCGAGGCAGCCCAGCGTCACGCCGGCCATCTCCGGGAGGAGCGTGGCCAGGCCGGCGAGCGCGGCGCCGAGCGAGAACACCACGGTCCGGGCCATCATCAGCAGTGCCGCCAGGATCTGCCGCACGCCCTCGGTCTGCCGCGTCAGCCGGGCGACCGTGCTGGTGTCCACGGGGCCGCTGCCCTGGGCGGCGTGGGCGAGCCGCGCCTGGACGACGGCGCGGACCAACGCGTCGCGGGCGGCCTCCACGATGGCGGCGAGCGGGGTGATGGCGTTCCGCGCGGCCCAGGCGCCCAGCACCATGGCCGTGCCGTACAGCATGAGGAACGCCAGTCCCGCGGCCAGCTCACCGGCCAGGAAACCGCGGTCGAGCGCGGCGGCGACGAGCTGGCCCGACAGCAGGACCGGGGCCGCCTCAAGGACGGACCAGGAGGCCAGTACCAGCAGGGAGCGGCGCTGCCCGGCGAGGGCGGGGCGCAGCAGCGCCCAGCCGCTGGGCTCGGTGTTGGCTGTCACCGTCATGCCTGCTCCATCGTTCGGGGCCGCGCCACCAGCGGGATGTCTTCGGCGACGTATTCGGCGGCGTCGCCCCGCGGCTGCTGGAAGAGAGCGCGGTAGTCCGGGTCGGCGGCGAGCGTCTCGTGGCTGCCCGTGGCCCGGATTCCGTTGTCCTCCACCCACACCACCAGGTCGGCGCGGCGCACGGTGGCGGCGCGGTGGGTGACGACCAGCCGGGTGCGGTGCCGCGCCGCGCGGTCCATGGCCAGGGAGACCTCCCGCTCGGTGACGGTGTCCAGGCTCGACGTGGTGTCGTCCAGCACCAGGATCCTGGCGTCCCGGCACAGAGCGCGGGCCAGGCCCAGGCGCTGGAGTTCACCGCCGGAGAGCCGCAGTCCGGCGACGGGCGTGGCCCGGCCGAGCGGCAGCCGTTCGACGAACGACTCGGCGCGGCTGTCGCGCAGCGCCTCGCGCAACGCGTCCGGCGCCACCGGCCGGTCGCCGTAGGCGACCGCGTCGGCGACGGTTTCGCCGAGCAGCACCGGCCGTTCGAAGGCGTGGGCCACGGCGTCCCGTACCGACCGCTGGTCGGCCTGCCACAGCGACATGCCGTCGATGGTCACCGCACCGGCGTCGGGCTGCCACAGCCCGCCGACGACCGCGGCCAGCGTCGACTTGCCCCCGCCCGAGCCGCCGACGACGGCGACGGTGGCGCCCGCCGGAATGTCGAGGTCGACGCCGTCGAGCAGCGCGCGGTCGCCGTCGGACACGCGCACCCCGCGCAGGCTCACGGCGCCCGTACCGGCGGGCAGCGGCGGGCCGGTGGCGCCGGCGGGCGCCGGGGTGTGCAGCACCTCGCTGATACCGGCCGCCGAGCCGCGCGCCCTGCCCAGGTGCGCGAGGGTGCCGACCTGCCGGAAGACGCCGAAGGCGTAGCCCAGATAGGTGTTGAGCGCTATCAGCTCGCCGGGGCTGACCCGTCCGGCGATCACCCCGTGCCCGGCGGTCGCCAGGACGCTGACCTGGAGGACGGCCACCAGCACGGCGAGCTTCCAGCCCACGTCCCGCTGGGCGTTCCAGAGCGCCTCGCCGTAGCGGCGCAGGTCGCGCAGCGGGACGAGTACGCGGCGGGCCTCGCGATCGGCCGTGCCGCTGGCGCGGATGGTGCGCACCCCGCTCATCGCGTCCACGAAACGGGTGGCGAGGCCGCTGTAAGCGGTTTGGTAACGCTCGGTCAGCTCGGTCGAGCTGCCGAGGAATCCCCGGGCCAGCCGCCACACGACCGGGGCGCCCAGCAGGAAGACCAGGCCGGCAAGCGGGTCGATCAGCAGCAGTGCGACGATCCCGGCGATCGAGGTGAGCAGGGAGACGACGGCTCCGGCCATGGAGGGACCGACCTTGGCGGTCTCGGCGGTGCCCTGCAGCAGCCGGTTCAGCAGGTCGCCCTCGGCGAACCGCCGCTGTCCGCCGAGGTCGAGGGCGAACAGGTGGCCCAGTGCCCGGTGGCGCAGCCGCCCCGTGGCCCGCGCCGCCGTGGTGGCCTCGACCAGCTCGGCCGTGAGCTGAGCCAGGGTGGAGACCGCCAGCAGGCCGACCAGCCAGACCAGGGCGGGGCCGGTCGAATCACCGCCGAGCGCGGCGTCGATCGCGGCGGCCAGCGCCACCGGCATGGCCAGGGAGGCGGCGGCGTCGAGCAGGGCCGCCGCCAGGAACAGCGATGTCCAGCCGCCGGTCGATCTCGCCACCTGCCACAGGAGCCGATCGCGCTGCTGCATGGGAGTCCTCACTTCACGGTGTCGTGCCGGCAGGTCCGACCTGCCGAGGGGCCGACCTGCCGGCCCCGACGGCTCTGCCGAGCCGCCGGGGCCGCCTTCGAATCAGAAATCGAAGGTGTAAGCGGGGCAGGTCAGCACGCTGCCGAATCCGCAACAGCCCAACTCCGAGTTCGCGGCTTCCTCGGGTTCCGGCAGCTGCTGGAGCAGCTCGACGTCAATGGCCACGTTCTTCTTTTTCCTCTCTTCAGCGACAGGCGGCCGGCGGCCGCGCCGTCAGCCGTTGGTATTGGTGCAGCTGTGGCAGGACGTCAGGCCGCTGGTGCCGAAGATGGGGCAGTTCTCGGTGAGCGAGTTCCAGCAGCAGTCCATCGCGCCCAGAGTTGCCTCCTCCGTCGAAGCGAACTCTTGGAGCGCGTCCACGGAAAGTGTCATGGGAGTCACCTCCTCTCCATGCTCGTCGGGACTTCGTGACGATGCGTCAGCCCGTGAACGTGCAGCCGAAACAGGTGATCACGGTCAGCTCGCAGCAGCTCGTGGGGTACAGCCAGTTGGGCAACGGGCAACAGTCGGCCAGACCACCGCTCTCCTCCGTGGCCCGCAACTCCTGAAGCGCCTCCAGATCCAATGTCATGGTGTCTCTCACCTCCCCTCCGCACTCGTCGGGACTTCGTGACGACGCGTCAGCCCGTGAACGTGCAGCCGAAACAGGTGATCACGGTCAGCTCGCAGCAGCTCGTCGGATACAGCCAGTTGGGCAACGGGCAACAGTCGGCCAGACCACCGCTCTCCTCCGTGGCCCGCAACTCCTGAAGCGCCTCCAGATCCAATGTCATGGTGTCTCTCACCTCCCCTCCGCACTCGTCGTCGTCACGGACTCCACCCGCCCGCGGCCAAGAACCGCGCCATGGCCAGGTGGAGGCTCTGGGAGCCGTCCAGCGGGGTGTGCCCCGCGCCGCTCACTTCGTGATGGTGGAAGTCCACGCCGGGCACCGCGCCCAGGTCGGCGAGCCGCCGCGCCAGCGCGCGGGACTGGCCGGCGGGGACGACGTCGTCCCCGTCGCCGTGGAGGATCAGCAACGGCGCGCGCAGCCGGGGCAGTCGGCCGGGTTCGGCGAGGTCGCGCGGGCCGTGCTCGTCGACCACCCGTCGTCGGCCGCCGAGCCGGTCGATCATGGCGCGGACCGGTGACGTGGCCTCCTGGTACAGGGACTCGCCGGACAGGAACGGTGCGACGGCCACCACCCTCGACCACAGTTCGGGCTCGGCGCAGGCCGCCAGCAGCGCGAGGAACGCGCCGTAGCTGTGCCCGTAGAGCGCCGGCGGTTCCCGGTCCGCGGGCCGGTGGTCACGGATGTGAGTGGCCAGATGCAGGACGTCGGCCAGGTCGGGGCCGCCCCAGGCGTTGACCACGTGTTCGTGGAACGCCTGCCCGTAGCCGATGCTGCCGCGCGGGTTGGGCGCGATGACGGTGACGCCCGCGTCGGCGAAGACCTGGAACAGCTGGTGGAACTTGAGCCGCCACATGCCGGCCGGCCCGCCGTGAAGGGCCAGCACGACGTGCTTGGCGGTGCGCCAGTCCTCGTGGCCGCAGACCAGGGCCTCGACATCTTCTGCCGGGCCGGGGAAGGTCTCCACGTGGCCGGGCGCCCAGGGCCACCGGCCGGCCGGGGTGCCGTCGTCGGCCTCCACCCACCGCGCCTCACCCGCCCCGGAGACGGTGGCGCCCATCAGCCGCGCGGGCGTGTCGGCTCCGACCGACAGGCACCACAGCCGTGGTGGACCCTCGTCGGTGGCGGCGGGCGCGCGCCAGGCCGCGGGACCCAGGACCCGGCCGGCGGGCGCGGCGAGGGGGTGGACGGCGTCGCGGTGGGTGTCGAGCAGGGCGAGGTCGCAGGAGAGGCCGCTGGTGCGGCGCAGCAGCGCCCATCTGCCGTCGCCGCGCAGGGCGATCGGGCGGACCTCGCCGGCCAGCTGTTCCGGTGCCAGCAGGGTTCGCAGTGGGCCGGAGGCCGGTCCGGCGCGCAGCACGTACCTGCCGTTCCGTTCGGTGGCCACCAGCAGCGCGCCGGCCTCGGGCGCGGTCAGCAGGACCGTGTCGCCACCGGAGCCACCGGAGCCACCGGAGCCGTCGGAGCCCTCAGAGTCGTCGTACAGGAAGTCGTGGCCGCCGTCGCCCACATGGAACACGGCGGGGCGGACGCGGCCGGCGACGCGGACGTTGACCTGGAACCGTTCGCCGGCCGGGTCGAGCCAGCCGCCGCCGCGCAGCAGCAGCGCGGGCAGTTCCCCGGCCCGCACCGGCGGGCCGGCCGGTCCGGCCGGGGAGCCCGTCAGCTTCCACGCCGTGCAGGCGGCGGCCGGGTCGTTCCCGACCCGGGTCAGGAGCAGCGCGCCGGGCCGGCCGTCCGGCAGGCCGGCGGCGGTGACGTGGTCCCCGGGCACCGAACCCACGGCGCGTTCCCCGCCGTCGGGCAGCACGACCACCAGATCATGGGAACCGGGCCGGGCCACCAGCACCAGCACGGAGCCGTCGTCGAACGGCACGATGTCGGTGGGCTGCCCCTGCGACATCACGTTGGACGCGGCCCGCTCGAAGCCGGGCACCCCGCGGCAGACCGGGGTGCCCCCGCGAAGGTCCCACGTCTCCAGGAACATCCGGCCGCGGCCGTCGGTGACCAGGGCCGCCGCCCTGTTCCCGGTGGCGGAGAAACGGAAACCGAAGCGCGATCTGAGGGTGGTCAGGGCCGCCCACTGCGAGGCCGGGGGCCGGGACCGGTCCACCACGGCGGGCGCCGCACCGCTCATCGCCCGCCCTCCGGCGCCAGCGCGAAGTCGTCCACCATCCACCAGCGTTCGCCACCGTGGCGCAGCCGGTGCAGGAACCCGATCGAGCCGGACAGCCCGAGGTTGTAGCTGTAGGTGGTCTTCAGGGACACGTCGTCGATGGGGACGAGGCGGCCGTCGCGCTGGACGCACAGCCGGGCCAGGCAGGTGGCGTACTCCTCGGCCCATTCGCGGTACCGCTGCTCGCCGGTGGCCGCCGCCATGTCGAGCAGGAACTCGGCATTGCCGGCGATGCCGTGGCAGTGGCTCGCGGACAGGAACCACTTCTCGGCACGGGTGGCCACCGCCGCCCGGTGCGCGGCCTCGCGGTACCTGGCCTCGCCGGTGGCCCGCCACAACCGGATCAGGAAGGTGCCGATGCCGGACGCGCCGCTGCACCACCAGCACACCCCGTCGTGCGGCTCCTCGCCCGGCTCCGGGGGAAGGACCGGCCAGGTGATGCCGTCCCCCAGCTCCTGGGCGACGGAGAGCAGGTAGTCGCCGCCCTCGACAGCCGTCGCCAGCAGTTCGGGCCGGTCCAGATCGCGGGCGGCCGTCATCAGGAACGTGCAGATGCCGGCGACCCCGTGGGCGTACCCCAGATGGGTCGGGCCGGTCGCGGTGCGGTCGTTGGGCGACTCGGGCAGCTGCCACAGCATCGACCCGCCGGACGGGCGGGCGGCCAGCACCGTATCGGCGCAGATCCCCACCCGCCGGGCCAGCTCCTCGTCACCGGTACGGCGCCACAGGTGGAGCTGGGCGAGGCCGGAGCCCGACACGCCGTGGGTGATGTCCGGGTTGGCCCAGGCGACCGGCAGCCGCTTCGCCCGCTGGACCGCGCGCCGCATGGCGTCCTCGTCCCCCAGCGCCTCAGCGGCCTCGTACAGCGCCCAGCAGGTGCCGGCGCGGCCGAAGAAGAGGCCGGGCAGCAGCCGTTGGTCCTGGCGGAGCCGGGCCTCCAGCCAGGTCACCGAGGTCCGCAGGGCACGCCGCACCTCGTCGGTCCCGTCGGTGTCCTTGACGGCCAGCGTGCGCCGCAGGGCGTCGATCGAGCCGGCGCAGCCCGCCTGCAGGCTCAACGAGTCGAACAGGCGCCCGTCGTAGGGCACGGCCGGCCACAGGGCCCGTTCGTCCTCGGGCGTCATCGCCACCATGAGTTCGCTGACGGCGTCGTCCAGCAGACGCTGCTGCTCGTCGGCCGGCAGCCGTACGGGGGCCGACGCCAACGCGTCGACATCGACATCGACGGTGACATCGGCGTTGGTACCGGCGTCGCGCCGCGGCAGCGAGGTGAGCAACTCCCGTACTTGCGACAGCCCGATGCGCTTCTCCGGGTCCTGGCGCAGCAGGCCGAGCACCAGCGGTGCGAAGGTGCGCAGGGTGGGGCTGCTGCCGGCGACCGCGTTCACCAGGAACGCCAGGCGGTCGTCGAGCGGGCGCGGCTCGGGGGACGCGTCCTCGGCCAGCAGCGGGTGGATCCCGGTGCACAAGTAGAAGAGCGACGCACCCAGGCTGTACAGGTCGGTGTCCTGGCCGGGCGCGGGGTAGCGCGCCGGGCCCGTCATCTCCTCCGGCGCCACGTACCCCATCGTCATCACCCGGGTCACCAGCTCGCCGGGACGGGTGACGAACTCGGTGTCGATCAGCACCAGGACGCCGTCGGGGGTCACCATGACGTTGTTCGGCGTCAGGTCGCGGAAGACCAGGCCCTTGTCGTGGACGACGGCGACCAGGTCGACCAGCTGCCGGGCCATCGGCAGCACCGCGTCCGCGGAGATGAGGTGGTCGGGGTGGTCGCGCATCTGACGCTCCACCCACGCGCGCAGCGTCACCCCGGGGATCTCCTCCTCGGCGAGGAAGACGTGGTCCTGGTACTCGAAGAGGGACACCGGGCGGGGCGCGATGGCCATTCCCTCGAAGAGCCGCAGGATCTCGTGCTCGTTGCGCAGATAGTCGCGGGCGTCGGTGCCGTCGAACTCCGCCGCGACGTAGGGGCGGGCCTCCTTGATGACGACGTTCTGGCCGGTGTTGCCGTCCTTCGCCCGGTAGACCCCGCCGCGGTTGGAGTGCCGGATCGCCTCGAAGACGGCGAACCGGGAGTCGAGCAGCACCTGCTGCTGACCGCGTTCCTTCTCGCCTCGTACCGGGTTCTCGTCGGCGAGGGGCGACTGGGCCCAGGGCACCGGCGCGTACCACGCCTCGCGCTTGTCCTGGAACCAGCCACCGTCGGGCGTGACCAGCATCGGCACGTACGAACCGTCGGCGTCGAGGATCTGCTGGCGTCCGGAGAAGCCGCCGAAGCGGTAGTGCACCAGGCTGCCGGGCCGGTAGCGGCGGTCGGAGAGGATCTTCGGCCCCGTCATGCCGTCGGTGACCCGGTGGAGTTCCTCGACCAGCTCCGCGAACTGCCGGTCGTCCTGGGGGTAGACGGTGATGAACTTGCCGCCGCTGCCGCGGTTGCAGCGCACCGACAGCAACTGCCGCAGCTGGGCGACACCCTTGGCGAACTTGAAGGCGACGCCGCGTTCCAGCAGCACACGGGCGGCGTTCTGGAGGACGGTCGCCGCGGAGCTCGGCGTCGCCGAGAGGTGGATCTTCCAGCCCTGGGGGCGGGAGTAGTGCCCGGGCGGTATGACGTGGCACCACATCTCGTCCATGGAATGGTCCCACCCGTGGAGGGCGACCACCTCGTCCCTGACGCCGAGGAAGTCGCCAACGTAGAGGTGGTCGGGGTGCTGGGGTTGGCTGCTCACGGTGGCTCCCGGCGGTGAGAACGAACGCACCGGTGCTCGGCGCGGATTCACACGCTAGACAGCCCGGTGTCCCGGACTCCTGGGGCGGCTGTCCCATAAATGTCCCGGCTGGGAAGTCCCGGATTCCGGTTCCGTTCCCGGTTTTTCGGGCGATGCGCCCCGGTGCCGTCATCGCGGGCGCGGCGGTTTCGCCGGGATCGGTGTACGGACCTGAGGCAGCCGCCCGCGCGGTGGCGTCCTGCCGGACAGCTCGCGGTCGCGGCATTCTCGTGGCGGGTGACTGTGCCGCGCCACAGGCCCTGGCGGTGGGGCCGTCACGTGCGCGAAGGCAGGAGCGTTGCCGGCGCTTACGGCCCGTCCGGCGTTACCGGCATGTGCGAGGTGTGCGCGCCGGGGACCACGTGCCCGGCGGGATCCGCAGGACAGGGCCGGAGCAGGCGGCCGGGTGGCCCGGGGGGAAACTCACCACCGGGCGAGCGGACCTCTGGAGGGTGTTGCGGAGGCGGCGTCGTCCACGCCTCAGACGCCGAGCCCGGCTTCCCGCGCGCGCACGATCGCCTCCATCCGGTAGTGCACGTCCAGCTTGCCGAGGATCTGCGAGACGTAGTTGCGGACGGTCTTCTCCGTCAGCACCAGGTCTTTGGCGATCCGGCCGTTGTTCCAGCCGCGCGCGAGCAGGTCGAGTACCTGCGTCTCGCGTAACGTCAGCTGCGGGAACGCCGACTGGTAGGACATCGCGTACGGCTCCGAGAAGTACTCGCCCAGCCTCCGCGCGATCCCCGCGCTGAACACGGCGCCGCCCTCGGCGACGATCTCGATGGCGCGCAGCAGCTCCTGTTCGGAGGCCCGCTTGGTGATGTAGCCGTTCACCCCGGCCCGCATCGCCGCCACCACCGAGTCGTCGTCGTCCCGGACCGAGACGGCCAGCATGCGTGGGGTCCTGCCGCGCCGGGCTCCGTTCACCGCGCTCCGGGCCGGGGCGAGCCCCGACCGCAGGGCCCGGATGGCGGCCATTCCCTCGCCGCCCTCCAGCCGGGGCTCTATCAGCACGACATCGGGCGGGGGAGACAGCTCCGGGAGCAAGGCCATCACCCCCTCGGCCGACTCCACCTCGCCCACCAGTTCAAAGCCGTCCGCGCCCACCAGGAGGTGCCGGATGCCGGCGCGGAACAGGGCCTGTTCATCGACCACCAGGACACGCACGACCACCACACACCTCCCAACACCCCGCTCGGGGTGCGGCAGGCGTGCCGACGGCTCTCGCGAGGACCGTCCGTCTTCTGTGCCGCGCTTCCAGCTCCGTATCCCCGACAGTGGGCACGCCGTTCCTCCCCGTTGGTCTTCGGCGCACGTGGACTGCTTGTTCACCCGCCGACCGACGAGGGGCACGATAGTCCGGGCTGGTGCCTGAATGTGCCGGTTGTTCGCCCCACAAGCGATGTGCTGTCCCACCGGTCGGAGGTGTCAGGTGCGCACGCCGAACCACTGCTCGGCGCCGTACTCCTCGAACCGCTCCACCTCGATGAAGCCCAGCTTCGCCGCGAGACGCATCGAGGGGGCGTTGGCCGTCTGGGTGCAGAGCACCACCGGCTCGCCGGGATACGCGTCGGCGAACCAGTCGAGTGCCGCCGCGCACGCCTCGGCGGCGTACCCGCGTCCCCATGCCTCCGGCAGGAACAGGTAGCCGAGTTCGGCCTCCCCGGCGTCCGGACGGACGTGCCCCGGGCGCTCCGTGTCGCGCCGGTCGAGCGTGACCGTGCCGATCATCGCCCCGTCGAGATCGATCACGAAGAGGCCGGGGCGCCGGCCGGGCACCTCGGGCACCGCGCGTTCGAGCTCGTCACGCGGTCGGGGGCCACCGAGGTAGGTGCGCACCTCCGGTGAGGCGAACAGTTCGATGAACACCGCACGGTCGCGGGCCTCGGACTCGCGGAGCACGAGCCGTTCGGTGCTGATCGGGGCGGGCGGCCAGGCGACGGGGCCGAGTCCGGTCATGGCTGGGGGCTCCCTACGGATACTGGTCCGGGTCGTTCACGGCCGCCGTCTCCCACTTCGAGTCGCCCCCGAGCGGGTAGTCGAACGACGGCCGCCCTTGCGCGCCGCTGGTACGGAACGGCTTCCCGTGGTCGTCGATGCGGAGCGTGCCCTCCCGGTCGCCGCTGGACCACTCCAGTTCGAGGTACCAACTGACGTAGCGGGCCGAGGCTTTCGCGGTGACCTGGAAGACCTCCGGGTCGGACTCGCTCACCTTGTAGGGGAAGTCCCGCTGCCCGCCCTGCGGTTCGACGGCGGGGCGGCCCGCGTCCAGGTTCACGGTGAAGGCCCTGGTCGTGACACCGCCGCCGCAGCCGACTCCCGTACCGAAGTCGTTCCAGGCGAGCGGCGCCTCGCTCCCCACCACGCGTACGTTCAGGCTGTTGAGCACGACGGTCTCGCTCCCGGTGCCCTGGAGGGCCAGTTCGACGAACTGGCTTCCGCTGGAGACCGCGCCGAGCGCGGCGACCCAGCCGGGCGCGTCCGGCTCGTTGGGGGGCGGGGGGACCTCGGACGCGGGGCGGTCGACGAGATAGCGCTGGGTGCACGGGTCCTCGAAGGCGTACGGTCTGGTGTTCACCGTCACGGGCACGCCGCCGGTCTCCCCCTTCCCGTTTCCGTTTCCGGCGTCGCCGCCGCCCTCCTTGTCCTTCGCGGTCTCGCGGGCCGAGGGACTGGCCTTCGGCGAGGGCGACTTGTCGGGGGAAGGTGATCCGGAGGGGGAGGCGGACGGCTCGGGCGCCTTCGACCCCCCGCCGTCCGAGACCCCGGACGCGGTCGGCGTACGGTCGGTCGACGGATCGTTCAGCGGGCCGAAGACAAGAGCGGGAACGGCGACGGCCACGACGACCGCCGCGGCGGCGAGGGTGACGTACAGACGCTTCCGGCGTCGCGAGCGGGACGGTTCGCCGTCGGGCCGGACCGGTTCGGGTGCGGCGCCGTCCGTCGACTCGGTGGACTCGGCGGACTCGGCGGGCTCAGTGGGCTCAGCCGGGGCCGGAACGGGGGCACTTGGGGTCCCGGGGGCCGCAGCCTCGACGGGCGCCGCCGCCGGCCCCGCCGCCCTCGACCGCCGCCGTGCCTCGTCCGCGAGGATCCACCGCCGGTGCAGCTCCACGAACTCCTCGCCCGTGGCCCCGCACAGCCGGCCGAACCGCTCCGCGGCCGAGAAGTCGGCCGGCACGGCGTCACCGTTGCAGTAGCGGTGGAGTGTTGACGTACTGACGTGGAGCTTCGCCGCGAGCACGCCGTAGCTGTGTCCGGAGCGCTCCTTCAGCTCTGCGAGCAGTTCCGCGAAAGCCTTGGCCTCGGTCGTCGCCACTCGCAGTCTTCCCCTCCACACAGGTACGCCACGGTCCGCGGCCGTTCCAGGAACGCGTCCCAGGGAAACATCGTTCCCGCAGGTCAGGGACGTCTGAGCGTTCCAGCTTCCCTCATTGTCCCTTGCCGATTGCGGTCGGTTCCAGCCGCCCCGCAAGGTGATGTCAGCAGCCGCCGAACGAGGAGGAGCGATCCGGACCCGCCTCCGCGAAAACCTCGTGGACGGCGTCGCCGTCTGCGTAGTCATCGCCTGCACGAGCGTTCTGCTCGTGCTCATCAACAGCCACTGACCGCACCACCAAACGGGAGACAGAGACTCATGCGCAACCTTCGATTCCGCTCCGCGACCGCCTCCACCGCCATGGCCGCCGCCACCACCGCTCTCGTGGCCGCGCTCGCCCTCACCGCCTGCCAGCCGTCGGACGCGGTCGGCGCCGCCCCGAAGCCCGACTCCACCGCCGCGGCGGCGGCCACCGAGGAGCGGGACTCCCAGCCTGCCGTCAAGCCGCAGGCGCCCGCCGCAGCCGACCAGAGCGCGGACAGCGCCAAGAACAGCGGTAGCAGCAAGAACGACAGCGCGGACAAGGGCTCCGACGCCAAGAGCGACGCCCGCACCACCTGCACCGCGTCCAACACCAAGGTCACCGTCACCGACGTCGCCCGGCCCATCAACCACCTGCTGGTGACCGCGACCAACACCGGCGACCGGAACTGCGACGCCTACTACGCGCCTCTCCTCGGCTTCGACGACGCCCAGTCCGTCACGCGGATCAACGAGGACAGCAAGCCGCAGGCGGTCGTCACCCTCGCGCCCGGCGAGTCGGCCTACGCCTCGATCGCGCTCGGCGGCGACGGCTCCCCGGACATCGCGGCGTACAGGCTCAGCGTCCACTTCGCGGGCCGCGACAACCAGGGCTCGGTGGGCTCCGCCGCGAACCTCACCCTCCCGGAAGGGACGATGATCTCCGACAGCACGTCGGTCTCCTACTGGCAGTCGACGATGGCCGACGCCCTGGTCTGGTAGCCGCTCCGGTCACGCGCGGGCGCCTCAGAGCGCCCGCGCGACCTCCGTCGCCCAGTACGTGAGGATCATCTGCGCGCCGGCCCGCTTGATCCCGGTCAGGCTCTCCAGGATCGCCTTGTCCCGGTCGATCCAGCCCTTCTCGGCCGCGGCCTCGACCATCGCGTACTCACCACTGATCTGGTACGCGGCGACGGGCACGGCCACCTCGGCGGCGACCTTCGCCAGCACGTCCAGATACGGCCCGGCGGGCTTCACCATCACCATGTCGGCGCCCTCTTCGAGATCCAGCGCCAACTCGCGCATGGACTCACGGGAGTTGGCCGGGTCCTGCTGGTACGTCTTGCGGTCGCCCGTCAGCGACGAGCCGACCGCCTCGCGGAACGGGCCGTAGAACGCGGACGAGTACTTCACCGCGTACGCCAGGACGGCCACGTCCTCCTTGCCGATCGTGTCCAACGCGTCGCGCACGACGCCGACCTGACCGTCCATCATCCCGCTGGTGCCCACGACGTGCACGCCCGCGTCCGCCTGCACCTGGGCCATCTCCGCGTACCGCTCCAGCGTCGCGTCGTTGTCGACGCGCCCGGCGGAGTCGAGCACCCCGCAGTGGCCGTGGTCGGTGTACTCGTCCAGACACAGGTCGGACATGATCACCAGATCGTCGCCGACCTCGTCGCGCACCGCCCGGACCGCCACCTGGAGGATTCCCTCCGGGTCGGTCCCGGCCGTCCCGAGCGCGTCCTTCTTCCCGTCCTCCGGCACGCCGAACAGCATGATCCCGGAGACACCCGCCGCGACCGCCTCGACGGCCGCCTTGCGCAGCGTGTCCAGGCTGTGCTGGACGACCCCGGGCATGGCCGAGATGGCCAGCGGCTCGGTGACGCCCTCCCGCACGAACGCGGGCAGGATCAGATCGGCCGGGTGGAGCCGCGTCTCGGCGACCATGCGCCGCATCGCGGGGTTCGTCCGCAGCCGACGGGGCCGGGCACCGGGGAAGGAACCGTACACAGTCATGGTGAGTCGCCTCATGGTCCGAAAGAGCTGTCGCTGACCTGGGGCCTGTCGTTTGGATCAGGCTGGGCTGATCCAGCCTGATCCAAACGACAGGCCCTACCCCGTCCACGCTACGCCCGCGCGGACGGGGGCCCCGACGGACCCACCTCCTACGTCGTGCGCCGCCGCCTCGACCCCGGCCGCCGCTCGCTCGGCCGGGTGACCGTCTCGCCGGCCTCCCGCGCCGCCGCCCGGCGCTCCGCGCCGAACGCCGCCAGCGCCTCGGCCAGCTTGTGCACCGAGGGCTCCGGCGACAGCACGTCCACCCGCAGCCCGTGCTCCTCGGCCGTCTTGGCGGTCGCGGGACCGATGCACGCGATGACGGTCACGTTGTGCGGCTTGCCCGCGATCCCGACCAGATTCCGCACGGTGGACGACGAGGTGAACATCACCGCGTCGAAGCCGCCGCCCTTGATGGCCTCCCGCGTCTCGGCGGGCGGCGGCGACGCGCGCACGGTCCGGTAGGCCGTGACGTCGTCGACCTCCCAACCCAGCTCGATCAGCCCGGCGACCAGCGTCTCCGTGGCGATGTCGGCGCGCGGCAGGAACACCCGGTCGATCGGGTCGAAGACCGGGTCGTACGGCGGCCAGTCGTCCAGCAGCCCGGCCGCGGACTGCTCACCGCTGGGCACCAGGTCCGGCTTGACGCCGAAGTCGACCAGCGCGGCGGCGGTCTGCTCGCCGACAGCGGCGACCTTGATTCCCGCGAAGGCACGGGCGTCGAGCCCGTACTCCTCGAACTTCTCCCTGACGGCCTTCACCGCGTTGACCGACGTGAAGGCGATCCACTCGTAGCGCCCGGTGACGAGACCCTTGACCGCGCGCTCCATCTGCTGGGGCGTACGCGGCGGCTCGACCGCGATGGTCGGGACCTCGTGCGGTACGGCGCCGTATGACCGAAGCTGGTCGGAGAGCGAGGCGGCCTGCTCCTTCGTACGCGGTACGAGCACCTTCCAGCCGAACAGCTGCTTCGACTCGAACCACGCGAGCTGGTCGCGCTGCGCGGGCGCGCTGCGCTCCCCGACCACGGCTATGACCGGCTGGTGCCCGGACGCCGACGGCAGGACCTTCGCCTGCTTCAGCGTGAGCGCGATCGTGCCGAGCGTCGCGGACCAGGTGCGCTGGCGCGTCGTCGTACCGGCGACGGTGACCGTCATCGGCGTGTCGGGCTTGCGGCCCGCGGCGACGAACTCACCGGCGGTCGCGGCGACCGTGTCGAGCGTCGCCGAGACGACGACCGTGCCGTCGCTGGCGCCGAGTTCGGTCCAGCAGCGCTCGCCGGCCGTACGGCTGTCGACGAAGCGGACGTCCGTGCCCTGGGCGTCCCGCAGCGGCACACCCGCGTACGCGGGCACCCCGACGGCGGCGGCGATACCGGGCACGACCTCGAAGGGAATGCCCGCGGCGGCGCACGCCAGCATCTCGGCGCCGGTGTCGCCGTCGAGACCGGGGTCCCCGGTCACCGCACGGACGACCCGCTTGCCGCCGCGCGCGGCCTCCATGACAAGATTGACGGCATCCCTGATCGCTGGGATACCGGCGGCTGTTGACGCATCGTCAACAATCGTGATCTCAGGCGTGCTCACACCCGGACGGGCATGGCCGCGTACGACTTCGAGCACATCCGGCTCGGCGATCAGTACCTCCGCCCCCGCGAGCGCCTCGACGGCGCGGAGTGTCAGCAGACCCGGATCCCCGGGTCCGGCACCGAGGAAGGTGACGTGCCCTGATGCGTGGACTGCCGGATGGTCGGCGATGGGGCTCAAAGTGCTCGCTCCCCCATAAGACCGGCCGCACCCTTGGCGAGCATCTCGGACGCGAGTTCGCGACCGAGCGCGACGGCGTCGCCGTGCGACGTGGGTACGGGACCGGTGATGGACAACTGCACGAGCGTCGAACCGTCGGTCGTGCCGACGACGCCACGCAGGCGCAGTTCGTTGACAAATCGCGTGTCCTGGCCGTCGCCCAGCAGGTCGGCCAGCGCACCCACAGGTGCGCTGCAACCGGCCTCCAGGGCGGCGAGCAGGGAACGTTCCGCGGTGACGGCGATCCGCGTGTGCGGATCGTCGAGGCCGGCGAGTGCGGCGGCGAGTTCCGGGTCGGAAGCCACGCATTCGACGGCGAGTGCCCCCTGGCCGGGAGCCGGCAGGACGGAGTCGACCGACAGGAAGTCGGTCACCTCACCGGTCCTGCCAAGTCGGTTGAGACCCGCGGCGGCCAGCACGACCCCGTCGAGCTCACCGCCGTGCACGTAGCCGATGCGGGTGTCGATGTTCCCGCGTATCGGCACGGTCTCTATGAGGAGGCCGTGGCTGCGGGCGTACGCGTTGAGCTGGGCCGTACGCCGCGGGGAGCCCGTACCGATCCTGGCGCCGTGCGGCAGCCGGTCGAGGGTGAGCCCGTCGCGCGCGATCAGCACGTCCCGCGGGTCCTCGCGGCGCGGTACGGCGGCGAGCGTCAGGTCCTCGGGCTGCGCGGTCGGCAGGTCCTTGAGCGAGTGGACGGCGAAGTCGACGTCGCCGCGCAGCAGCGCGTCACGCAGCGCGGTGACGAAGACGCCGGTGCCGCCGATCTGGGACAGCTGCTCGCGGGAGGTGTCGCCGTACGTCGTGATCTCGACGAGCTCCACGCGCCGCCCGGTCAGCTCTCTGACGGCGTCGGCCACTTGCCCGGACTGGGCCATGGCGAGCCTGCTGCGCCTGGTCCCGAGTCTCAGTGTCTTGTCGGTCATACTCGCCCTCGGTTCTTGAGGTCGACCGCGTTCCGGGCGGCGGCCTCGCTCCGGTCGGCCCGGCTGACGGCGGCGACCGTCTGCGGGTCGAGGTCGAACAGTTCGCGCAGCGCGTCCGCGTAACCCGCGCCGCCCGGCTCACCGGCGAGTTGCTTGACCCGCACGGTCGGGGCGTGCAGAAGCTTGTCGACGACACGGCGCACGGTCTGGGTGATCTCGGCGCGCTGCCGCTCGTCGAGGCCGGGGAGCCGGCCTTCGAGACGCGTGATCTCGTTGGTGACGACGTCGGCGGCCATGGCGCGCAGCGCGACCACGGTGGGGGTGATGTGGGCGGCGCGCTGGGCGGCGCCGAAGGCCGCGACCTCGTCGGCGACGATCCGCTTGACCTGGTCGACGTCGGCGGCCATCGGGGCGTCGGCGGACGCGTCGGCCAGGGACTCGATGTCGATCAGCCGGGCGCCGGCGAGGCGGTGGACGGCCGCGTCGATGTCGCGGGGCATGGCGAGGTCGAGGAGTTCGATCTCCCGGTCCCCGGCGCCGGGGCCCATGGCCGCCTCGACGGCGTCGGCCGTCAGGACGAGCCCGGTGGCGCCGGTGCAGGAGACGACGATGTCGGCACGTGTCAACTCCGCGTCGACAGCGCCCATGTCGACGGCGCGGGCCTTGACTCCCGTACCGCCGGGCTCGTTCAGGATGGCCACCAGCCGGTCCGCGCGCGACGCGGTGCGGTTGGCGACGACGATCTCGGCGACCCCGGCGCGGGCGAGGGTGGCGGCGGCGAGCGAGGACATCGACCCGGCGCCGATCACCAGCGCGCGCCGGCCCTCGGACCAGGTGGTGACGTCCGCGCCGGCGGCGAGCTGTTCGAGACCGAAGGTGACGAGCGACTGCCCGGCGCGGTCGATCCCGGTCTCGCTGTGGGCGCGCTTGCCCACGCGCAGCGCCTGCTGGAAGAGGTCGTTGAGGAGGCGGCCCGCGGTGTGCAGCTCCTGGCCGCGCGCGAGCGTGTCCTTGATCTGCCCGAGGATCTGGCCCTCGCCGACGACCATCGAGTCGAGTCCGCAGGCCACCGTGAAGAGATGGTGGACGGCGCGGTCCTCGTAGTGCACGTAGAGATAAGGAGTCAGCTCGTCGAGCCCGACACCGCTGTGCCGGGCGAGGAGCGTGGACAACTCGGCGACGCCCGCGTGGAACTTGTCCACGTCCGCGTACAGCTCGACGCGGTTGCACGTCGTGAGGACGGCCGCCTCGGTCGCCGGTTCGGCGGCGAGCACGTCCTGGAGGAGCTTGATCCGGCTGTCCGGTGACAGCGAGGCCCGGTCGAGCACGCTCACGGGCGCGCTGCGATGGCTCAGACCGATGACCAGAAGACTCATGCCGGCATCACGGCGGGGACGTCCCCGTCGGGTCCCTTCCGGCCGGCGCCGGTCGAGCGGATCGGCGGCGGCGTTCCCGCCTCGGCGGCCGCCGCTTCCTCACCGGCCTTGCGCTGCTCGTGGAAGGCGAGGATCTGGAGCTCGATCGAGAGGTCGACCTTCCGTACGTCCACACCGTCGGGCACGGTCAGCACGGTCGGCGCGAAGTTGAGGATCGAGGTGACACCGGCGGCGACGAGCCGCTCGCAGACCTGCTGCGCACCGCCCGCCGGGGTCGCGATGACCCCGATGGAGACGCCGTTGTCGCTGATGATCCGCTCCAGCTCGTCCGTGTGCTGGACGGGCATCCCGGCGACCGGCTTGCCGGCCATCTCGGGGTCGGCGTCGATCAGCGCGGCGACGCGGAAGCCGCGGGAGGCGAAACCGCCGTAGTTGGCGAGCGCGGCGCCGAGGTTTCCGATGCCGACGATGACGACGGGCCAGTCCTGCGTGAGGCCCAGTTCGCGGGAGATCTGGTAGACGAGGTACTCCACGTCGTACCCGACACCGCGCGTTCCGTAGGAGCCGAGGTACGAGAAGTCCTTGCGCAGCTTCGCGGAGTTGACCCCGGCGGCCACGGCGAGTTCCTCGGAGGACACAGTGGGTACGGAGCGCTCGGAGAGTGCGGTGAGCGCCCGCAGATACAGCGGAAGCCGGGCGACCGTGGCCTCGGGGATTCCTCGGCTACGGGTCGCCGGTCGGTGAGTTCGGCCAGTTGCCACGGTGCTCCTGCGGGATGAGCGGGGCTGCAGGCGGCCGTTTGTCCCAGGACCGCCCCGTCGTGTGCAGGGTATGTCTTTGTGAACGCGTGCACAAAGATTGTGTCCGCTTTGTCCGTGCGAAGTGACCGGGGTCACGCGACCCGAACGAGGGATCTTGGAACCCTCGACCGCACCGGCCCGTTGAACCCATGATGGGGGCAAAACCGTACAACTCCTCATGACCACGCCCCCGAGACCGCTTCGCCACGCCCACCGGAGCCGGTCGTCCCGGCCCTTCGGAAAAAGCTCGGCAAAGCGCCCACGATCGTAACCGTCTTTCGTTCAGGTCCCCAGTTCCTTGCGGAGCCGATCGGCGTCAACACGCCAGAAGGTGTGCTGCTCGCCGTCCACGAGCACGACCGGAATCTGCTCCCAGTAGGCGCGGTGCAACTCTTCGTCGACCGTGATGTCCTTCTCCTCCCAGGACGCCCCGGTCTCGGCGCAGACGGCGGCCACGACGGCGCGCGCGTCGTCGCAGAGATGACAGCCGGGCTTGGAGACGAGCGTCACCACACGCTCGGCGGGTCTCTTCTTCTTACGGCGCAGGAGGGGGCTCATGAGATCCATTCTCCGCCGTCCGCGCGCCGTCACGGAGCCGTCCGCACGTTCTCCGTGCCCCGCCTTCCCGGAGAGTTCACACCGACGGCACTCCGGCGCGTCCGGAACGGCCGAACAGACTGGATATGCTCACGCTATGGCCGCACTGGGATGGCTCACCCCCCGTAAGCGCTCCGCGACAGCACGGAGCGTGCTCGCGGGTGAGGCCGCAGCAGAGGCAGGACTCAAGTCGTCGCAGGAGATCGACGGCGTCGGCACGGCACCGGCGGGCACCGCCGAGCCCCTCGTGCCCGACTTCCCCGTCATCGGGGACGCGCGCGCCGCGGCGTTCTTCGACCTCGACAACACCGTCATGCAGGGCGCCGCGATCTTCCACTTCGGACGCGGACTGTACAAACGGAAGTTCTTCCAGCGCCGCGAACTGGCCAGGTTCGCCTGGCAGCAGGCGTGGTTCCGGCTCGCCGGCGTCGAGGACCCGCAGCACATGCAGGACGCGCGGGACAGCGCGCTGTCGATCGTCAAGGGCCACCGGGTCTCCGAGCTGATGTCGATCGGCGAGGAGATCTACGACGAGTACATGGCCGACCGCATCTGGCCGGGCACCCGCACCCTCGCCCAGGCGCACCTCGACGCCGGGCAGCAGGTCTGGCTGGTGACCGCCGCGCCCGTCGAGACGGCCACGATCATCGCCCGCCGCCTGGGACTGACCGGCGCGCTCGGCACGGTCGCCGAGTCGATCGGCGGCGTCTACACCGGCAAGCTCGTCGGCGAGCCCCTGCACGGCCCGGCGAAGGCCGAGGCGGTACGGGCACTGGCGGCGGCCGAGGACTTCGACCTGGCCCGCTGCGCGGCGTACAGCGACTCACACAACGACATCCCGATGCTGTCGCTGGTCGGACATCCGTACGCGATCAACCCGGACAGCAAGCTCCGCAAGCACGCCAAGGACCGTGAGTGGCGGCTGCGGGACTACCGGACGGGCCGCAAGGCGGCCAAGGTCGGCATCCCGGCCGCCGCGGGTGTCGGCGCGCTGGCGGGCGGCACGGCCGCCGCGGTGGCGCTGCACCGCCGCCGCCGCTGAACCGGGGGCCTTCGGCCCTCCCGGCACACCCCCCGGTACGCGCCCGCGGTCGGCGAACCGACCGCCACCGATCACGTCAGCTGACACATCGTGACGCCAAACGATCAATAACCGCTCACAATGTGCTGCTTGATTCGCCGTATAGGCGTAACAGAAGCGACGTAATCGATGATTTGAGCAACTGGGTGTAGTGCTGCCTGTACGAAGCGTTATTCTCCTCAGACGCATGACGGACCCACACGTCGCCACGACGGGTGAACGGTCCCGCACTGAACGTGATGGAAGCTCTGCCTCTGGGAGTCCCGTGTACCCACACGTCGGGGTTGACGCCTCGGGCCTGGCTACGCTGCGCGCATCGGTCATCGACCGCTTGCGCGGCTTCGTCCCCACCGCGTACGCCGTCCCCGCCCACGCCGCCGCGGCCCCTGCCGTGAGCGGCCCGATTGGTCCTTGCTATGCCCTGGCGAACGGCGGTGCGGCGGTCGGCAGACGGGGAAGCCGGCACAGCAGCACCACCGCCGCCTCCACCCCCGTCCGCCGGCCCACGGCGGACAGTGACAGCGCCCGCATGATGGAGCTGGTCGAGCGCGCCCAGGCCGGCGAGGCCGAAGCGTTCGGCAGGCTGTACGACCAGTACAGCGACACCGTCTACCGCTACATCTACTACCGCGTGGGCGGCAAGGCGACGGCGGAGGACCTCACCAGTGAGACCTTCCTGCGCGCCCTGCGGCGTATCTCCACGTTCACCTGGCAGGGCCGCGACTTCGGCGCCTGGCTGGTCACGATCGCTCGGAATCTGGTCGCCGATCACTTCAAGTCGAGCCGTTTCCGGCTGGAAGTGACCACGGGCGAAATGCTCGACGCCAACGAGGTGGAGCGCAGCCCGGAGGACTCCGTCCTGGAGTCCCTCTCGAACGCCGCGCTGCTCGAAGCCGTACGGAAACTCAACCCCCAGCAGCAGGAGTGCGTGACCCTGCGCTTCCTGCAAGGGCTCTCGGTCGCCGAGACGGCCCGCGTGATGGGGAAGAACGAAGGAGCGATCAAGACCTTGCAGTACCGGGCCGTGCGCACGCTGGCGCGGCTGCTCCCGGAGGACGCCCGCTGAAGGGCGGCCGGCGCACCGTTCAACTCACCGTCGGTGACGCCCCGATGACGCACTGGTCCGATCATCTTTCGCGCGTAACCCAAGTGCCGCGACGCTCGTTGTGCGGGATGCAGGCTCCCTGTGGATGCGCTCAAGGCGTGCAACCTTCCGAACGGTCAGGGGAGTCGATCGTCATGACGAGAGGAGGTGCCGCCAGTGATCGCGAATGTCTCGGCACACCGGCGGGCGAACGCCTTCGCCCAGGCCCTGGAAGACCGGACGCCCGACGGCGCTGCGGTGGAACAGCCCGCCACGCCGGCCGAACCTACTGAGCAGGGGCGGCTGTTGGCCGTGGCGAACGGCCTCGGCGAGCTACCGAGACCCAAGCTGGACCCCGAGGTCAAAGTGGTGCAACGAGCACAGCTCGTGGCAGCCATGGAGGCCATGCTGCTGGAGGGCACCGCGGGCGGAGCGACGTCCACGGGCCCTACGGTGCCCGAGCAACGGCGGACATCGGGGAGGGGAGCCCACCGGGCGTCCCCACTCCGGAAGTTCCGCCCCAGATCCCGCTGGTCGAAGGGGCTCGCGGCCGGAGGACTCACCGTCGGCGTCGCCGCCGGTGCCTTCGGCGGAGTGGCCGCTGCCAGTTCCGACGCCCTGCCCGGTGATTCGCTGTACGGACTGAAGCGCGGCATGGAGGACTTCAAGCTCGGTATGGCCGACGAGGACGCCGACCGAGGCAGTCTCTACCTCGACCACGCCTCGACCCGGCTGAACGAAGCCCGCCGACTGCTGGAGCGTGGCCGCTCCGGCGCGCTGGACCATGAATCGCTCGGCGAGATCCGCCGCGCGCTCAACGGCATGAAGCACGACGCCACCGAGGGCCACCGGCTGCTGAACCGGGCGTACGAGAAGGACGGCAAGATCAAGTCGATCGCGACGCTCTCCTCGTTCTCCGAATCGCACCGCGCGATCTGGAACGGCCTGCGGGACCGGCTGCCACCGCAGCTGAGCGACGTGGGAAGCCAGGTCAACTCGGTGTTCGACGCCATAGACGAGGACGTCGCCCCGTTGCAGGCGCTGCTGCCGCGCAGCCCGGACGGAGACGGCCGCTCCCAGGCACCCGGCGGCCCCACCGCGGGCTCCGGCGACTCCGGCGGTACGGACGCGACCCCGTCGCCGTCGAAGTCGGCCTCCGACGAGAGTGGTACGGACAGTGGGGGCAAGCCGAGCCCCTCGACTCCGGGAACCCCGGAGAACGACGGGCTGCTGCCCGACGCGCCCGGCGATCTGCTCAATCCGCCGTCCGGCAGCGGTCAGCCGTCGGCGCCCGGCGAGGGCGGTGTCCCGCCCGGCCCGGACGTCACGATCCCGCCGCTGCTGCCCGACCTGCTGCCGGGCCTCGGCATCGACACGGAAACCGCAGACTGACACCGTCCGGCACGGACTAACACCGCCTGACGAAGCACAGCACGTGAAGGAGGCGAGGGCCAGTGGCCCTCGCCTCCTTCACGTGGCGCCGCGCCTCGGTCAGAAGAAGACCGACCGGCGCTGCACCAGCAGCTTGTAGAGCGTGTGCTGGATCTGCTCCCGTACCTGATCGGTCAGGTTGAACATCAGCATCGGATCCTCGGCCGCCTCCGGCGGATAGCCGTCCGTGGGGATCGGCTCGCCGAACTGGATCGTCCACTTCGTCGGCAGCGGCAGCGCGCCCAGCGGTCCGAGCCACGGGAACGTCGGCGTGATCGGGAAGTACGGGAATCCCAGCAGCCGCGCCAGCGTCTTGGAGTTGCCGATCATCGGGTAGATCTCCTCCGCCCCGACGATCGAGCACGGCACGATCGGCACACCGTGCCGCAGAGCCGTGGAGACGAAGCCGCCCCGGCCGAAGCGCTGCAACTTGTAGCGCTCGCCGAAGGGCTTGCCGAGTCCCTTGAAGCCTTCCGGCATCACGCCCACGATCTCGCCGCGCTGGAGCAGCCGCTCCGCGTCCTCGGCACACGCCAGGGTGTGACCGGCCTTGCGCGCCAGCTCGTTGACGACCGGCAGCATGAACACCAGGTCGGCGGCGAGCAGCCGCAGATGGCGGCCGGCGGGGTGGTTGTCGTGGACGGCGACCTGCATCATCAGCCCGTCGAGCGGCAGGGTGCCGGAGTGGTTGGACACCACCAGGGCACCGCCGTCAGAGGGGATGTTCTCGATGCCCTTCACCTCGACGCGGAAATAGTTCGCGTAGAGCGGGCGGATCAACGACATCAGGACCTGGTCGGTGAGTTCCTTGTCGTACCCGAACTCGTCGACCTCGTAGTCACCGGTGACCCGGCGCCGCAGGAAGGCGAATCCCTCGGCGAGCCGCCGGTCCCAGTCGCCGCCGCCGGAATCGGCCGGGGCCTCGGCCCCGGCGGGGTCTTCGGACCCGGGGTCTTCGGGCCCGGGTGCGGTGGCGTGCGGCTCGGCCGGTTCGGGCGTCGGCGTGTCGTCGGGCATGTTGTCCTCGACCCCGTCGGCCTGCTCGGGCACGGACGAGAGGGAGTGCGGGCCGGACGCCGCCGCGGCCCCGGACCCCGAGCCCGAACCCGAAGCCGATTCCGTAGCGGATCCCGACGAGGACGGGGACGAGAGACCGCGCCCCCGTGCGCGCTTCGCGGCGGCACCCTTCGCCGCGCGACGGGACCGGGGCTCTTCGCCGAAGGGGATGACCTTGGCATCGGCCATTTCAGATGCGCTCCTTGCTGACGAGGGTGGCGAACCGGTCGACCGCGTCGGCGACAGCCTCCGGCGGCAACAGCCCGGCACCCCGGCTACGTGCGAAGTCCGTGAAGGCCTCCGCCGTCGTGTACGAGGGTACGAACCCCAGTGTCTCGCGCATCTGGTCCGTGCTGACGACCCTGCCGTGGGTCAGCAGCCGGATCTGCTCCGGCGAGAAGTCCGTCACACCGAGCGTGCGCAGCGCGGAGCCGACCCACGTCACGGCCGGCAGCAGCACCGGCACCGTCGGCCTGCCGAGCCGCCGGGAGCACTGAGAGAGCAAGAGCACGCCGTCACCGGCGATGTTGAAGGTCCCGCTGTTGAGCGTGCCCCGCCGGGGCTCGTGCAGGGCGATCCGCAGGACGTCGATGACGTCGTCCTCGTGCACGAACTGGAGCCGCGGGTCGTAGCCAAAGACCGTCGGCAGCACGGGCAGCGACAGATACTCGGCGAGCGGTGAGTCCGCCGCGGGCCCGAGGATGTTCGCGAAGCGCAGTACGCACACGGCGACGTCCGGGCGCCGGCGCGCGAACCCTCGTACGTACCCCTCGACCTCCACCGCGTCCTTGGCGAAGCCGCCGCTGGGCAGCGACTTGGGCGGGGTGGTCTCGGTGAAGACGGCGGGGTCGCGAGGCGCGGAGCCGTACACGCTGGTGCTGGACTTGACGACCAGGCGCTCGACGGTGGGCGACTTCTGGCAGGCACCGAGGAGCTGCATGGTGCCGATGACGTTGGTCTCCTTGACGGCCGTCCGGCCGCCGGCGCCGAGCGGCGTGCCCGTCACGTCCATGTGCACCACGGTGTCGACGGAGTGCTCGGCCAGGACGCGCGCTATGGCGGGCTGGCGGATGTCCGCCCGGACGAAATCGGCACCGCCGAGACTGTGCTCGGGGGTGACGGCGTCCACACCGATGACCCGGTCCACCTCGGAATCGCGCAGGATTCGCCGTACGAGACGGCTGCCGAGCTGGCGGGCCACTCCGGTCACAAGCACGACCTTGCCCAAGATCAGCGCCTTCCCCTGAATTTGATGTCTGGCCCAAGCACATTGCTTGCCTCAGCCGTCACCGTAGCGGGTCGCCGTAGCCACATGACGGCCTCGCGGCGCTCTTCTCCGCACCTTCGCGAATCTTTGACCCGAACTGACCCCAGCGGCACCAAAACGCACCGCGGCCCTCCCACCTGCATGGTGGAAGGGCCGTGATGTCACGTACAGCGGTCGCTCACTTCTTGTTACGACGCTGAACGCGGGTGCGCTTGAGCAGCTTGCGGTGCTTCTTCTTGGCCATCCGCTTGCGCCGCTTCTTGATAACAGAGCCCACGACTACCCTCGCTCACTTCTCTTCACTCGGTGCGGGGCGTCTGGGCCCACACGACCTACGTTGGCCCAGCCTACCCGTCGCCGAGTGAGGGACGTAATCCGAGGGAAATCTCAGGCGGATTCGACCCCCACGAAAGACTCGCGGAGATACTCGTGAACCGCTTGCTCCGGAACCCGGAAAGACCTGCCCACCCGGATCGCCGGCAGATGACCGCTGTGCACCAATCGGTACACGGTCATCTTCGACACTCGCATCACCGAGGCAACTTCCGCCACGGTAAGGAACTTGACCTCGTTGAGAGGCCTCTCGCTGCCAGCAGTCATGATCCACCTGTACCTTCCGCACCCGACGCCCACCGGCTTCCCCTCCGGTGACTCTTCGTCGTTGTGCGCTCACTCCCCAGACTAGGGGCGGGTGATACGAGTGGGGAAGAGGAGCAGCACATGGTCTCCTACTGTGACAGACGCGCTCGATTGAGTACATAGCGAGTCAACGGGCGGTAGTAGTCGGACCGCACACCATCGTCAACCGGAACCACGACGGAGACGCGCCCCTCCGCCTCACCCACGAACAGCGCGGGGTCGTCGGTGTCCGCGAGACCGACGGCCTCAATGCCCAACTGACCTGCTCCGCAGACCCATCCGTGGTCCCCGACGACCAACTCGGGAAGCGGCCCGCCGGCCTCGGCCACGCTGTCCAGCACAACCCGAACGGGGAGGGGGGAATGGCTGTGTGCGCCGGTCTCACTCCCGGCGTGCGACGCTTCGGATTCCCGCACCAACGCGACTCGTCGTACGTAGTCGAGACTGTGCGTACGTACGCCGAACCGGGTCGTTATGTCGATACATCGCCCCTTCGCAGGGGTGAGGACGAGACATCCCGCCGCCGACAAAGCGTCTGCGAGACCCGCGTAGAACGCGATCAGCCGGTGCGGATGCCCGGTCCCGAACAGGACGGGAGCCCGCCGTCCGGCCGCGTTTCCGAGGCGCGCGGCAAAGGCGTCGAGGCTGCTCAACGTCCGCTCGGGATCGATGACATCACCACCGGAGACATGCGCCGGGTCCCCGGAGACCCCGCACCGGTCGGCCATGAGCCGCAGCAAGTCGCTCTCGCGCCAGACCCGTTCGGGGGTGAGCCCCAGCGTGGCACGGGGATCGCGGGCGGCGAAGAGCCGGTAGCTGCGCAGATTCTGCTCCCGCGTGGTGGCGACGGGGCCGGCCAGCCGGGCGGCCAGCAGATGGGCCCGTAGGGCTCCGGTACTCAGCACAGCCCCGATGCTCCCGCACGATCCCCCGACCGGCACCAAAACCCCCACTCCACCCCACAGTTGGCGTAACACCCCAGCCAACCTGAGCCCGTCCGGCGATTGAGGACACCCCCAAGGGCCGGCGCCCAACAAGACCGCCCACCCCAAGAAGCCCGACCGGCGTTCGAGGACATGACCGGGCCCACCACTCAAGCCCGTCCGGCGATTGAGGACCCGCTCAAGGGCCGGCGCCCGACAAGACCGCCCGCCCCAGGAAGCCCGTCCGGCGATTGAGGACGAACCGCCCACCGGGCGGCCCCGGGACAACCGCCCCCGCCCAACGACCTACGCCAGCAACCCCCGCAAAGGAAACACCGCCCGGCGAGTCGCCAGAATCGCCTGGTCCAGCCGATCCGCAGGGTCATACCCCGCATCCCACGCCTGCCAGTTCGGCGTACGCCCATCCGTCATCCGCCGCGGCGCGGACTCCCGCGTACGGGCGTACACCTCCTCCCGCCACTCCTCCGGAATCGCCGACTCCGGATCGATGGGCGCGTGCGCCGCGATCGACACCAGATGCGTCCACGAGCGCGGCACGACGTCCACGACCGAGTACCCCCCACCCCCCAGCGCGACCCAGCGCCCGCCGTCGACGTACTCGTGCGCCAGCTCGTGGCACGACGCCTGTACCGCGCGCTGCGCGTCCAGCGACACCGCGAGATGCGCCAGCGGATCCTCGAAATGCGTATCCGCCCCGTGCTGCGTCACCAGCGCCTGCGGCCGGAAGTCCGCCAGCAGCTCCGGGACGACGGAGTGGAACGCCCGCAGCCACCCCTCGTCACCCGTCCCGGCAGGCAGCGGCAGATTGACCGCGCTGCCCTCCCCCGCGCCCTCGCCCGTCTCCTCCGGCCAGCCGGTCTGCGGGAAGAGCGTGCGGGGATGCTCGTGCAGCGAGATCGTCAGCACGCGCGGATCGTCCCAGAACGCCGCCTGGACGCCGTCCCCGTGATGCACGTCCACGTCCACATACGCGACACGCTCCGCGCCCAGCTCCAGGAGCCGCGCGATCGCGAGCGACGCGTCGTTGTAGATGCAGAAGCCCGACGCCGAGCCGGGCATCGCGTGATGCAGACCGCCGGCGAAGTTCACGGCGTGCCGTGCCGTGCCGCGCCACACGGCCTCGGCGGCGCCGACCGACTGCCCGGCGATCAGCGCGGACGCCTCGTGCATCCCGGCGAAGGCCGGATCGTCGACGGTCCCGATGCCGTACGAACCGTCGGCGGACCTCGGGTCGGCCGAACAGCGCCGTACGGCGTCGATGTACGCCTCGTGGTGGACGAGTCTCAGCGTGGAGGCCCCGGCGGACGGGGCGGACACCACGTCCACCTCCCGGTCCAGCCCGTACGCGCGCACCAGCTCCCTCGTCAGTGCCAGGCGTACCGGGTCCATCGGGTGGCTGGACCCGAAGTCGTAGCCCGTTACGGCGTCATCCCACATCAGCTGTGCGCGACCGGTCATGTCCGCCACCGTATCGGGCGGTCCCGTCGGCGAACGAGCGGGCGTACACCAGCGTCACAAGGATCATGACCATCGGAACGAGCATCGCGCCGCGGTAGCTCCACACGTCACCGAGCGCGCCGACGAGCGGCGAGCCGATCAGGAAGCCCACGTAGTTGAAGATGTTCAGCCGGGCGACGGCCGCGTCGCTGGCCTCGGGAAACATCCGCCCGGCGGCCGCGAAGCACTGGGGCACGAGGACGCAGAGACCGAACCCGAGCATGGTGAACCCCAGGATTCCCACCCACGCTCCGGGCGCCAGCGCGACCACCGCGAAGCCCGCGGCGGCGAGGAGCGACCCGAACCGTACGACCGCGACGGGCCCGAAGCGGCGCACCCCGAAGTCTCCGGCGGCGCGGCCGAGGAGTGTGGTGACCATGTACGCGTTGTACGGGACGGTGGCGACCTCGTCTGAGCTGCCCAGCACGTCCTGGAGGTACTTCGCGCTCCAGTTGGAGACGGTGGAGTCGCCGATGTAGGCGAAGGTCATGACGAGACAGAGCGGCAGCAGGGCCTTGAAGGCGACGCTCTTCCCTGGGGTGGCGGTCGCGGGCTCGCCCGGTATTCGGGTCGCCGGTTTCGTATCCGTGTCCGCGCCCGTGTACCAGCGGCTCCCGACGAGCGCGGCCGGCAACAGCACGACGACGACCGGCAGATACGACAGGAGCAACGACAGATCCCAGTGCGCGCCGGCCCATGCGAGGGAGGCCCCCGCGATGCCCCCGAGGCTGTACGTGGCGTGGAAGCCGAGCATGATGCTGCGCCCGTACGCCCGCTGCAGGCGCACTCCCAGCATGTTCATCGACGCGTCGAGCGCCCCGACCGACAGCCCGAACGCACTGAGCGACGCGATCAGTTGCCATACCTGGTCGCCGGCGGCGACCCCGAGGAGAGCGAGCAGCACGAGCGGCTGGGACCACCTGAGTACGGTTCGGGGCCGTACGCGCGCGACGATCCCCTCGGTGAGGACGCTGCCGACGCCGGCGAGAATCGGCACGGCCGCGAGGAACGCCGGAAGCAGGGCGTCGGATATCCCGTACCGGTCCTGGATGGCTGGAATGCGCGTCACGAGGAGGGCGAAGGCCACCCCCTGCACGAAGAAGCTCAGCGCCAGGGACACCCGTCCGTGTCTCAACCGCACGTCTGTGTTGACCGGCTTGGCTGTCATGGCCGGACAGCGTATGACTCCGCGCTACCCAGGGGTAGATCGATCAGCGAAGGAGTTCCGGAAGCCCGGCCATGGAGGAGAAGTACGCGGTGGCGCCCGGCAGCTGTGCGGCGGGGGTCATCGCGGTGAACGCGTACACATCCATCCCGGCCGCCCGCGCCGCGGCCACCCCGAGCGGGCTGTCCTCGACGACGACGCACCGCGCGGGAGAGACACCCATCCGCTCGGCCGCGTGCAGGAAGAGATCGGGCGCCGGCTTTCCGCGTCCGACGTCCTGCGCGCTGAAGACGATCCCCGGCTCGAACCACCGGTCCAGCCCGGTCTTACGGTGTCCCACCCGGATCCGCTCATGGCTCCCGGACGACGCGACGCAGTACGGCCGGCCGTCGGCGGCCAGCTTCTCCAGGACTTCGACGACCCCTTCCACCGGTTTCAGCTCCCGCTCGAACGCGGCGAACACGCGGCTGTGCAGAGTGTCGTCGAAGTCGTCGGGCAGCAGCTGCCCGGTTCTCTCCTTTACGAGGTCGTGCACCCGGTGCACTGCGGAGCCCATGTAGTCGCGGAGCGAATCCTCGTACGTGGTGGGGTGACCGAGTTCGGTGAGATAGCCGGCGAGGATGGTGTTGGAAAGCGGCTCGCTGTCGACGAGGACCCCGTCGTTGTCGAAGATGATCAGTTCATAGCTCATGTGCCGACTGTAGGCGGCCCCTGAACGCAGAAATGCCTCAGCCCCCGAACATGA
>NZ_JAAPBF010000220.1 GCF_022695985.1 Streptomyces sp. NP-1717
GGTGGCGCGGTGCGTGCGGTTGTCGCCGGGCCCGCCCGGCGGCCGGTTCGTCCCCGACCGCAGGACGGGACGGGACAGGTCGTGGCCGCCGGACGGCCGGTCGCGGTCCGTACGGCCACCGTGGACGGAAGAGCACCGTCCCGCCACCGGGAACGGAACCGAACCGCCCGACGGGCCGAGCCCCGGCAGGTCCCGTGGCCGGGTGCCACGGAACAGGCACGGTCGGCGGCCGGGCGCGGGAGGCTCCTCCCGCCCCCGGCGGGGAGTCGGGACGTGTCCGTCCGGTCACTCCCCGGGAACGGCCCGGCGTCGGGTCAGGCCGTGATCGCCATGCGGTCGAGCACCAGACGCGCCGTCTCCGAGGGCGTCGAGCCGACGCGTACGCCGACCGCTTCGAGCGCCTTCTTCTTCGCCTCCGCGGTGCCCGACGAGCCGGAGACGATCGCTCCGGCGTGGCCCATCGTCTTGCCCTCGGGCGCGGTGAAGCCGGCGATGTAGCCGACGACCGGTTTGGTCACGTGGTCGGCGATGTACGCCGCGGCGCGCTCCTCCGCGTCGCCGCCGATCTCGCCGATGAGGACGATGAGTTCGGTGTCCGGGTCGGCCTCGAAGGCGGCGAGGCAGTCGATGTGCGTCGTGCCGACGACGGGGTCGCCCCCGATGCCGACCGCCGAAGAGAAGCCGATCTCGCGCAGCTCGTACATCAACTGGTACGTCAGCGTGCCCGACTTGGAGACGAGCCCGATCCTGCCGGGCTTGGTGGCGATGTCGGCCGGAATGATGCCGGCGTTGGACTGTCCGGGGCTGATGAGCCCGGGACAGTTCGGCCCGATGATCCGGGTGTCGCTCTTCTCGGCGTACGCCTGGAAGACGACCGCGTCGTGGACGGGGATCCCCTCGGTGATGACGACGGCGAGGCCGATGCCCGCGTCGACCGCCTCCATGACCGCGGCCTTGGCGAACGGCGGCGGTACGAAGACGACGGTGACGTCCGCGCCGGTCGCCGCGATGCCGTCGGCCACGGAGCCGAAGACGGGGACCGCCCGGCCGTCGAAGTCGACGCTCTTGCCGGCCTTGCGCGGGTTGACCCCGCCGACGACGTCGGTGCCGGCCTCCAGCATCCGGCGGGTGTGCTTCATGCCCTCGGCACCGGTCATGCCCTGGACGAGGACCTTGCTCTCCTTGGTCAGGAAAATCGCCATGTCTCTTCTCCCTCTTCTCCGTTGTCCGCGTTGTCCGTGGCTGTCCGGTGCTATCCGGCGTTCGCGAGTACGGCGGACTGGCGCGCGGCGCCGTCCATGGTCGTGACCTGCTCCACGAGCGGATGCGCGCGGTCGGCGAGGATCGCGCGGCCCCGGGCGGCGTTGTTGCCGTCGAGGCGTACGACGAGCGGTTTGGTCAACCGGACGGTCTCCAGGGCCTGGACGATGCCGTCGGCGACGGCGTCGCAGGCGGTGATCCCGCCGAAGACGTTGACGAACACGGATTTCACGTCGGGGTCGGACAGGATGACGGAGAGTCCGTCGGCCATGACCTGGGCCGAGGCGCCGCCCCCGATGTCGAGGAAGTTGGCGGGGCGGGCGCCGCAGCCGGCGACGACGTCGAGGGTCGACATGACGAGCCCCGCGCCGTTGCCGATGATGCCGACCTCACCGTCGAGCTTCACGTAGTTGAGGCCCTTGGCGGCCGCCGCCGCCTCCAGCGGGTCGGCGCCCGGGTCCTGCTGTTCGTCGCCCCAACGGCTCTGGCGGAACCGGGCGTTGTCGTCCAGGGTCACCTTTCCGTCGAGGGCGAGGATGCGGCCGTCCGCGGTCCTGACGAGGGGGTTGACCTCGACGAGCAGGGCGTCCTCCCTGATCAGGACCTGCCAGAGCGATTCGAGTACGGGTGCGGTCTCCGGTGGCAGCGACGCCGCCGCCGCGATCTCCGCGGCCTTGGCCGCGGTGACGCCCTCGGCCGGGTCGACGGGGATCCGTGCCACCGCCTCGGGGCGGGTGGCGGCCACCTCCTCGATGTCCATGCCGCCCTCGGCGGACGCGATCGCGAGGAAGGTCCCCGCGGCGCGGTCGAGCACGTAGCTGACGTAGAACTCGGTCTCGATGTCCACCGGTTGGGCCAGCATCACCGTCCGGACGACGTGGCCCTTGATGTCCATCCCGAGGATCTGGCGGGCGGTCAGTTCCGCCGCGGCCGGATCGGCCGCGAGCTTCACCCCGCCGGCCTTGCCCCGGCCTCCGGTCTTCACCTGTGCCTTGACGACGACCCGGCCGCCGAGCCGTTCCGCCGCGAGCGCGGCCTCCCTGGCGAACTCGACTGTTTCGGCCTCCGGCACGGCGATGCCGTACTCCGCGAACAGGTCCCTGGCTTGGTGCTCGTACAGATCCATGCCGGCTCCCACTGCAACAGAAAGGAATGAAAGTGCCGCACGCCCCCTGGACACCACCCACCGGATGCGGGATAACAAGCTTCATACAGTATTCGTCGACTGTATGCAATCCATCGCGGGAGCACTCGGGAGCACCCCCAAGAGCCCCCCGAGCTCCCCTACGAAGGGACAGGACAACCTCATGCCCGACGACAGCCAGGAACTCATCTCCGGTGGTCATCTGGTCGCCAAGGCACTCAAGGCAGAAGGTGTCGAGGTCATCTACACCCTCTGCGGCGGCCACATCATCGACATCTACGACGGCTGCGTCGACGAGGGCATCGAAGTCGTCGACGTACGCCACGAGCAGGTCGCCGCCCACGCGGCCGACGGTTACGCGCGCATCACCGGCAAGCCCGGCTGCGCCGTCGTCACCGCCGGACCGGGCACGACCGACGCCGTGACCGGTGTCGCCAACGCGTTCCGTGCCGAGTCACCCATGCTGCTCATCGGCGGCCAGGGCGCGCTCACCCAGCACAAGATGGGTTCGCTCCAGGACCTGCCGCACGTGGACATGATGACGCCGATCACCAAGTTCGCGGCGACCGTCCCCGACACGGCCCGCGCGGCCGACATGGTCTCCATGGCTTTCCGTGAGTGCTACAACGGCGCTCCCGGCCCGTCCTTCCTGGAGATTCCGCGCGATGTCCTCGACGCGAAGGTCCCGGCTGACAAAGCACGCGTGCCCAAGGCCGGCCAGTACCGGGCCTCGACCCGTTCGCCCGGTGACCCCGCGGCCATCGAGAAGCTCGCCGACCTGCTGGTCCACGCCGAGAAGCCGGCGATCCTCCTCGGCAGCCAGGTGTGGACGACTCGGGCCACGGACGACGCCATCGAGCTGGTACGGACGCTGAACGTACCGGCCTACATGAACGGCGCGGGGCGAGGCACACTGCCTCCGGGCGACCCGCACCACTTCCAGCTCTCCCGGCGCTACGCCTTCACCAACGCCGACCTCATCATCATCGTCGGCACCCCCTTCGACTTCCGGATGGGGTACGGCAAGCGGCTCTCGCCGGACGCCACGGTCGTCCAGATCGACCTCGACTACCGGACGGTCGGCAAGAACCGCGACATCGACCTCGGCATCGTCGGCGACGCCGGCCTCGTCCTGAAGTCGGTCACCGAGGCGGCGAGCGGCCGGATCAACGGCGGCTCCGTCAAGCGCAAGGCGTGGCTGGAGGAGTTGCGGGCCGCCGAGCAGACCGCGATCGAGAAGCGGCTGCCGAACCTGCGCAAGGACAGCTCGCCGATCCACCCCTACCGCCTGGTCAGCGAGATCAACGACTTCCTCACCGAGGACTCGATCTACATCGGCGACGGCGGCGACATCGTCACCTTCTCCGGTCAGGTCGTCCAGCCCAAGTCGCCCGGCCACTGGATGGACCCGGGCCCGCTCGGCACGCTCGGAGTCGGCGTCCCCTTCGTCCTCGCGGCGAAGAAGGCACGGCCCGACAAGGAGGTCGTGGCCCTCTTCGGCGACGGGGCCTTCTCCCTGACGGGCTGGGACTTCGAGACGCTGGTCCGCTACAACCTGCCGTTCGTCGGCATCATCGGCAACAACTCGTCGATGAACCAGATCCGTTACGGCCAGAAGGCCAAGTACGGCGACGAGCGCGAGCGGATCGGCAACACCCTCGGCGACGTCCACTACGACAAGTTCGCCCAGATGCTGGGCGGTTACGGCGAAGAGGTCCGCGACCCGGCCGAGATCGCGCCCGCGCTCCAGCGGGCCCGTGAGTCCGGACTGCCCTCGCTGATCAACGTCTGGGTCGACCCCGACGCGTACGCCCCCGGAACCATGAACCAGACCATGTACAAGTAAGGGAGGCCATGATGACCCAGGCTCCAGTAGCCCCGGAGAACTCCCCCGACACGAACCCCCAGGCACTGAGCGGTGTCCGTGTCCTCGACATGACTCATGTGCAGTCCGGCCCCTCGGCCACCCAGATCCTCGCCTGGCTCGGCGCGGACGTGGTGAAGGTGGAGGCACCGACGGGGGACATCACCCGTAAGCAGCTGCGCGACATCCCCGATGTCGACTCGCTGTACTTCACGATGCTCAACTGCAACAAGCGCAGCGTCACGCTCAACACCAAGACCGAGCGCGGCAAGGAGATCCTCACCGAACTCATCCGCCGCTCCGACGTGATGGTCGAGAACTTCGGCCCCGGCGCGGTCGACCGGATGGGATTCACCTGGGAGAAGATCCAGGAGATCAACCCGAGGATCGTGTACGCCTCGATCAAGGGCTTCGGCGAGGGCCCGTACACCAACTTCAAGGCGTACGAGGTCGTCGCGCAGGCCATGGGCGGCTCCATGTCGACCACCGGCTTCGAGGACGGGCCACCGCTGGCCACCGGCTCGCAGATCGGCGACTCCGGCACCGGCATGCACGCGGTGGCCGCCATCCTGGCCGCGCTCTACCAGCGCACCGCCACCGGGCGCGGGCAGCGGGTGAACGTCGCGATGCAGCACGCCGTGCTCAACCTCTGCCGGGTCAAGCTCCGCGACCAGCAGCGCCTGGCGCACGGCCCGTTGGCCGAGTACCCGAACGAGGACTTCGGCGACGAGGTCCCGCGCTCGGGCAACGCCAGCGGCGGCGGTCAGCCGGGCTGGGCGGTCAAGTGCTCGCCGGGCGGCCCCAACGACTACGTGTACGTGATCGTGCAGCCGGTCGGCTGGAAGCCCGTCAGCGAGCTCATCGGCCGGCCCGAACTGGCCGAGGACCCCGAGTGGGCGACCCCCGAGGCCCGGCTCACCAAGCTGGGCAAGATGTTCCAGCTCATCGAGGAGTGGTCCTCGACCCTTCCCAAGTGGGAGGTGCTGGAGAAGCTCAACGCCCACAACATCCCGTGCGGCCCGATCCTCTCCACCAAGGAGATCATCGAGGACTCGTCGCTGGCGGCCAACGACATGGTCGTCGAGGTCGCGCATCCGCAGCGCGGGACCTTCACCACGGTCGGGAGCCCGCTGAAGCTCTCCGACTCCCCCGTCCGGATCACCTCATCCCCGCTGCTCGGTGAGCACAACGCGGAGGTGTACGTCGGCGAGCTGGGTCTCGGCGACGAGGAACTGCGCCTGTTGAAGACGAACGGAGTCATCTAGTGGCGGACAGCAGTGCGTTCAAGCCCGACAAGGATGCCGTCGGGGCCATCATCGAGGCCGCCCTGGCACAGGGGCGTACCTCACTCACCGCCCCCGAGGGCAAGGCCGTCACGGACGCCTACGGCATCCCGACACCCGGTGAGGCGCTCGCGGAGTCGGCCGACGACGCCGTCGCCGTGGCGGCGCGGCTCGGGTTCCCGGTGGCGATGAAGATCGTCTCGCCGGAGATCCTGCACAAGACGGACGCCGGTGGTGTACAGATCGGCGTCGCCTCGGCGGCCGAGGTGCGCGCCGCGTTCACCACGATCGTCTCCAACGCGCGGGCGTACGACCCGAAGGCGCGGATCCTCGGCGTCCAGGTGCAGCAGATGGTGCCCGCGGGAACCGAGATCCTGATCGGCACGGTCACCGACCCGACGTTCGGCAAGGTCGTGGCATTCGGCCTCGGCGGTGTCCTGGTGGAGGTGCTGAAGGACGTCACCTTCCGGCTGGCGCCGGCCACCAAGGACGACGCGCTGTCGATGCTGGACGGCATCCGGGCCGCCGAGATCCTGCGCGGGGTACGGGGCGGCGCGGCGGTGGACCGGGACGCGCTGGCCGATCTCGTGGTCAGGGTCTCGCAGTTGGCGGCCGACTTCCCCGGCATCGCGGAGGTGGACCTCAACCCGGTCTTCGCCTCGGCGAGCGGGGTCATGGCGGCGGACGTACGGATCCTGCTGACGGACGAGGCTCCGGTCGCGCGGCGCCGCTACTCGCGCGAGGAGATCCTGGTCTCCATGCGCCGGCTCATGGAGCCGCGTTCGGTCGCGGTGATCGGTGCCTCCAACGAGGATGGCAAGATCGGCAATTCGGTCATGCGCAACCTCATCGACGGGGGTTTCGCGGGCGAGATCTATCCGGTGAACCCCAAAGCCGATGACATACTCGGCCGTAAGGCGTACAAGAGCGTGATGGATGTTCCCGGTGAGCCTGACGTGGCGATATTCGCGATCCCCGCGAAGTTCGTAGCCGGTGCGCTGGGCGAGGTGGGACGCAAGAACATCCCCAACGCGGTGCTGATCCCCTCCGGTTTCGCGGAGACCGGTGAGGACGAACTCCAGCAGGAGATCGTGACGATCGCCGAGGAGAACGGGATCCGGCTGCTCGGGCCGAACATCTACGGGTACTACTCCACCTGGCAGGACCTCTGCGCCACGTTCTGCACCCCGTACGACGTCAAGGGCGGCGTGGCGCTGACCTCGCAGTCCGGCGGCATCGGGATGGCGATCCTCGGCTTCGCGAGGACCACCAGGACGGGTGTGTCGGCGATCGTCGGGCTCGGCAACAAGTCGGACCTCGACGAGGACGACCTGCTGACCTGGTTCGGTGAGGACGACAACACCGACTGCATCGCGATGCACCTGGAGGACCTGAAGGACGGCCGCGCCTTCGTGGAGGCGGCGCGCGCGACCGTCCCCAAGAAGCCGGTGGTGGTCCTCAAGGCAGGCCGTACGGCGGCCGGCGCGAAGGCGGCGGGCTCGCACACGGGTGCCCTCGCGGGCGACGACGCGGTGTACGAGGACATCCTGCGGCAGTCCGGTGTCATCAGGGCTCCGGGGCTGAGCGACATGCTGGAGTACGCGCGGGGGCTGCCCGTACTCCCCACCCCCAAGGGCGACAACGTCGTGATCATCACGGGCGCCGGCGGATCGGGTGTGCTGCTGTCGGACGCGATCGTCGACAACGGCCTGTCCCTGATGGAGATTCCGCCGGACCTGGACGAGGCGTTCCGCGCCTTCATCCCGCCCTTCGGGGCGGCGGGCAACCCGGTGGACATCACCGGCGGCGAACCTCCGTCGACGTACGAGGCCACGATCCGGCTGGGTCTTGAGGATCCCCGGATCCACTCCCTGGTCCTGGGCTACTGGCACACGATCGTCACCCCGCCGATGGTCTTCGCCGAACTGACGGCGCGGGTGGTGGCCGAGTTCAGGGAGCGCGGCATCGAGAAGCCGGTGGTGGCGTCGCTCGCGGGCGACGTCGAGGTGGAGGCCGCGTGCCAGTACCTCTACGAACGGGGCGTCGTGGCGTACCCGTACACCACGGAGAAGCCGGTCGAGGTGCTCGGAGCGAAGTACCGCTGGGCGCGGGCGGCGGGGCTGCTGTGAGGAACGGTCAGCGGCCGGACACCGGCCGGGGGGCCGGGGGTTGCCCCCCGGGGCGACACAGCCCGCTGGGCGCGGGCGGCGGGGCTGCTGTGAGGGACCGGACAGCGGCCGGACACCCGTGGTCCGGCGGAGCCGCGGAGCTGTGGGGAGGCACCGGATGACCTGACGGTGCGACCCAGGGGGCCTGTGGATTCCGCTCATCGCAGGCCCCCCGCACGAAGAGAACGGACAGGGGGCGCTGGCCTGACTTCTTCGACGCAAGGGGTTCGATCGAATGACAACGACAAACATCTCCGCACCCGTCCCCTACAGGGAGGTGACGGACGCCAACGGGCGCATGTACCGGCTCGGCGAGTCCGATGTCGACATCATGGGACGCAAGCGCAAGTGGATGGTCATCCTGCCCTGGGTCGGCATGATGGGCATCTCCTCGGCGGAGTACGCGTTCGCTTCGGCCGAGGACACACTGCACATCGCGCACAGCTGGAACAGTGCGCACATCTTCTGGATGCTCGGTATCTGGGTGCTCTTCCAGGGCGGCGTGGCCTTCCCCGCGGGCAAGCTGCGTGAGTCCGGCAAGCTCCCCGCCCGCTGGGCGATGATGCTGGGCGCGCTCGGCACCCTGCTCGGCTATGTGTCCCTCGCGTACGCGCCGCACGTGATCGTGGCGTACATCGGGTTCGGCATGTTCAGCGGCGCGGGCGCCGGCATGGTCTACGCGACCTGCGTCAACATGGTCGGCAAGTGGTATCCGGAGCGCAAGGGAGGCAAGACCGGCTTCGTCAACGGCGGTTTCGCCTACGGTTCGGTGCCGTTCGTCTTCCTGTTCACCGGCTACATGGACGTGACGAACTTCAAGTGGGTTCTCGTCTCGGTGGGTCTGTTCCTGGCCGCCGTGGTCGCCGTCGCCGGTTACTTCTTCAAGGACCCGCCGAAGAACTGGTGGCCCGAGGAGATCGACCCGCTGCGCAAGCCGGACGACAAGCGCGCACGGCGTGCCCTGGAGAAGAACCCGCCGGCCGTGAAGCAGTACACCCCCAAGGAGGCGTGGCAGACACGCGTCGTCCCGGTCATGTGGTTCTGCCTGCTGTGCACCTCGGGCGTGAACATCTTCGGTATCGCCTTCCAGGTGCCGTTCGGTGACGAGGCCGGCTTCACGGGAGGCATCGTGGCGACCGCGATGTCCCTGAAGGCCATCGTCAACGGCACCGGCCGCGGTGTCATCGGCTGGCTCTCGGACCGCTACGGACGCAAGCAGTGCCTGATCTTCGTCTGTATCGTCCTGGGTCTTTCGCAGTACGGCATCCTGTGGTCCGGCAACATCGAGAACCTGCCGTTGTTCCTCGTGTTCTCCAGCATCTCCGGCTTCGGCGGCGGCGCGATCTTCCCGATGTTCGCGGCCATGACCGCGGACTACTTCGGTGAGAACAACAACGCCTCCAACTACGGCATGGTCTACAGCTCCAAGCTCGTGTCGGGTCTGCTCGGCTCCGGCATGGGTGCCGTGGTGGTCGGCGCCTGGGGCTACAGCGGTGCCTTCGTGCTCGCCGGTTCCATCTCGCTGTTCGCCGGTTTCGTGGCACTGTTCCTGCATCAGCCCGGACGGCCGAAGGGCGGTCTGATCAAGGCCAACCCGGCGCCCATCAGCCGCGACGGGGAATGATTCCGCGACACGTGTGGCCCCGGGCCGTTTCGCTGTTCTCCTGAGGGTCCTCCCGGGGCGACCCGGTCAGTGGCGCCGCTCCCGCAGCGAGTGCAGGTGGTCGGCCGACTTCTCGGCGAACAGGATCGAGTCGACCGGGTTGTCGTGCTCGGCCTGCCAGTGGTGGTCCCTGCGGCCGTTGTGGGTCTTGTTCACGGCCGAGATGAACTTCTTGTAGTCGATGTCGCCGTCACCGACGTCGACCATGTCGTAACCGTCGCGCGCCTCCTCGTTCTTCACGCCGTCCTTGACGTGGAAGAGGGGGTAGCGGTCGGGCTGCTTGAGCACGTAGCTCAGCGGGTCGAAGGGCGCGGGCCTGCCGTCGCCCGTCTGGCTGAAGCGGTGCTTGGCGGCGAACGCCCAGTAGATGTCCATCTCCAGATAGACCAGCTTGGGGTCGGTCTCCGCGAGCAGGACGTCGTAGAGGCGGACGCCCGGCTGGTCGCTGGCGAAGGAGAACTCCTCGGCGTGGTTGTGCTGGTAGAACTTCATGCCGCGCTTGCGCGCTGCGGCGCCGTAGGTGTTGAAGTCCTCGGCCGCCCGCTTCCAGGCGTCGACGGTGTCGCCGTGCCGCCAGGGGCCCGACGCGGTGCCGATGTGCTTGAGGCCCATCGCCTGGGCGTCGTCCAGGACCTTCTCCAGGTTCTGGGCGAAGCTGTACGCGTCGGGGTTGTTGTCGTCGGCGTAGTTGACGTGACTGCCGATCGGGCGCAGACCGTGGTTCCTGGCCAGCTTGCGCAGCTGGGGGATGGTGATGGCGCCGGCGCTGCCCTGGCTGTAGCCCGCGAACTCGATCTCGTCGTAGCCGAAGCGCTCCAGCTCCTCGAAGACCTTGGCGAAGCCGAGCGAGTTGACCTTGTCACGCAGCGAGTAGAGCTGGATGCCGAGGTGGCCCGGGGTGAGGACGGGCTCGCCCTTGCCGTGGCCGTGGCCGTGACCGTGGCCGTGACCGTGGCCGTGACCGCGACCGTCCTGTCGGGCTGTCGCGGCGGCGGGGGTGGCCGCCGCGAGGCCGAGGGCGGCGGCGGCACCGGCACCCGCGGCCACACCCAGCATGTTGCGCCGGCTGAGCTTGGCTGCGAGCTCCGGGTCGACTGACTTCTTGCGGCTCATGCGTGGAACTCCTTAGGTCAGTGCAGTCCTGCCAGATTGAGGAGCAGGGATTTCACGTCGGTGGCCTCGGTGCGGCCGGTGACGGCTTCGGGGGTGGAGCAGAGGATGAGCGGACCTTCGTCGTCGCTCAGCGGGAGGCGGCCGTGGCTGCCGCGGATCGGTGAGGGGTCCAGGGGGACGACGGCGAGCCGGTAGCGCATGCCGAGCTTCTTGCGGGCGATGGCCTTGGCCGCCTTGACCTTCACGTACGGGTCGAGGGGGTCCATGAACAGCTCGACGGGGTCGTACCCGGGTTTGCGGTGGATCTCGACGAGCTGGGCGAAGTCGGGGGCCTTGGCGTCGTCGAGCCAGTAGTAGTACGTGAACCAGGCGTCCGGTTCGGCGACGGCGACCAGTTCGCCGGAGCGCGGGTGGTCCAGGCCGTAGTTCTTCTTGCCCTGCTCGTCGAGGATCTCCTCGATGCCCTTGAGGTCCTTGAGCGCCTCGCGGGTCGCTTCCAGGTCCTCGGGGCGGCGCACGTAGATGTGCGAGATCTGGTGGTCGGAGACGGCGAAGGCGCGTGACGCCATCGGGTCCAGGTACTCCATGCCGTCCTGGGTGTGGACCTCCAGGAGGCCGGCGCGGCGCAGGGCCCGGTTGATGTCGACGGGCCGGGAGACGTTGGTGATGCCGTACTCGGACAGCGCGACGACGGTGCGGCCTTCGGCGCGCGCGTCGTCCAGCAACGGGCCCATCGCCGCGTCGAGTTCGCGTGCCGCCTGGTGGGAGCGGGGGTCGTCGGGGCCGTAGCGCTGGAGGTCGTAGTCCAGGTGCGGCAGGTAGCACAGCGCCAGGTCGGGGCGGCGGGTGTCGATGATGTGCCGGGTGGCGTCGATGATCCACTGCGAGGAGACGAGGTCGGCGCCGGGGCCCCAGAAGTGGAAGAGGGGGAACGTGCCGAGTTTGTCGTGCAGTTCGTCGTGCAGCGCCGGGGGCCGGGTGTAGCAGTCGGGTTCCTTGCGGCCGTCCGCGTAGTACACGGGGCGGGGTGTGACCGTGTAGTCGGTGTCGGCGCCCATCGCGTACCACCAGCAGATGTTGGCGACGGTGTAGCCGGGGTGGGCGCGGCGGGCGGCGTCCCAGAGCTTGTCCCCGGAGACCAGTCCGTTGTGCTGGCGCCACAGCAGTACGTCGCCGAGCTCGCGGAAGTACCAGCCGTTGCCGACGATGCCGTGCTCGGACGGCAGGGTGCCGGTGAGGAAGGTGGACTGGGCGCTGCACGTGACGGCGGGCAGCACGGTGGTCAGCGGGCCCTGCGAGCCCCGGGCGGCCAGCTTCTGGAGATTGGGCATGTACGCGAGGAGCTGGGGCGTGAGTCCGACCACGTCCAGGACCAGCAGGGGTGTGGGGCTCGTCGCGGCCGGCTCGGCGGTCGGCCCGGACGTGGGTTCGGCGGTCACGGCAGCTCCTTGAGACCCAGGTCGACCAGGAGGTCGCGGGCCAGCGTGAGTTCGGCGGCGATGCCCTCGGCGAGCCGTCCGCGTGAGCGGGGGCGCAGTTCGGGCGGGAGCGCCTGCCACGTGTACGTCTCGACCTCCAGGTGGCGGGTCAGCGG
>NZ_JAAPBF010000221.1 GCF_022695985.1 Streptomyces sp. NP-1717
TACCGGAGCCGCGCCCCGCACGTGGCAGGCGCACCGCGCTCGTCGTCGCGTCGGTCGTGGTGGCCGCCGCGCTGATCGCGGGCGGGGCGACGTACGCGGTGATGAGCCTCGGCGGTGGCGGCGAGGACGGGTCCGGCGACAAGAACAACTCCAGCGCGGACGAGGGCGCGAAGGACAAGGCCTCGGACATGCAGACACCCCCGGACGAGGACGCGGACACGTCCGGGGGCTCCGCCCCGCCGGCGGTCGAGGGCGTCATCGGCAAGGAGTACCTGGGCACGTGGCAGGGCCCGGGCAAGAACGACGACGAGGAGGTCTCGCTCCGCCGTCTGAAGATCACCCAGGGCTCGGTGGGCGCGGACGTCGTCACGACGTTCAACTCCTTCGACGACCTGCTGTGCGAGGGCGCGGCGAAGCTGGTCTCGTTCGACAACCTGATGGTGCTGGAGTCCCGGGCGGTCACGAGCATCCCCGAGGACGGCTGCTCCGACGGCGGCCGGCAGACCGTCCGCGCCAACGGCGACAACACGCTGACCTGGACGGACGGGGACAGCGGCGAGACGGCCGTCCTCAGCAGGTTCACCGAGGCCGCCGAACCGGTCCCGGCGGGCTTCCTCGGGACCTGGACGCTGGAACCGTCCGCCGACGAGGAGGGCACGAGCGAACCCGGGGACAGGACGACCCTCGTCCTGAGCCAGGGCAAGTCCGGGACGGTCGTCGCCAAGTACACCGGTGACAGCGCCTCGTACCACTGCGAATGGGAGAGCGTCCTGGTCGACGCCAAGCCCGACGGCCTGCGTCTGGGCCCGCAGACGGTGACGGCGTCCGAACCGGACGGGGAGTGCGACGCGTTCGGCTCCCGCACGGTGAAGATGAAGGGCACGGACGCGCTCACCCTCACCTGGCTGGAGAACGAGGACGAACCGACGACCTACCGCCGCGCCGACTGACCGGCCCGTACCGGCCCGGCACACGGCTCCGCCCCGGTGGGCGCACCTCTTCCCACCGGGGCGGAGCCGTGGCCGAACCCTCGGGCTACAGGAACGAGTTGATCTGGATCGTCTCCGTGCGGCCCGGTCCCACGCCGATCGCGGAGATCGGGGCGCCGGACATCTCCTCCAGCGCCTTCACGTAGTCCTGCGCGTTCTTCGGCAGGTCCTCGAACGTCTTCGCCTTGCTGATGTCCTCGGTCCAGCCCGGCAGGTACTCGTAGATCGGCTTCGCGTGGTGGAAGTCGCTCTGGCTGTACGGGAGTTCCTCGACGCGCTTGCCGTCGATCTCGTACGCGACGCAGACCGGGATCCGCTCCCAGCCCGTGAGCACGTCCAGCTTGGTGAGGAAGAAGTCCGTCAGGCCGTTGACCCGCGTCGCGTAGCGGGAGATCACCGCGTCGAACCAGCCGCAGCGGCGGTCGCGGCCCGTCGTGACGCCCCGCTCGCCGCCGATGCGGCGCAGTGCCTCGCCGTCCTCGTCGAGCAGTTCCGTCGGGAAGGGGCCCGCACCGACGCGTGTCGTGTACGCCTTGAGGATGCCGATGACCCGGCTGATCTTCGTGGGGCCGACACCGGCGCCCGTACAGGCGCCGCCCGCCGTCGGGTTCGACGAGGTCACGAAGGGATACGTGCCGTGGTCGACGTCCAGGAGCGTGCCCTGGCCGCCCTCGAAGAGCACGACCTTTCCGGCGTCGATCGCTTCGTTGAGGACGAGCGTCGTGTCGCTGACGTACGGACGCAGTTTGTCCGCGAAGACCAGCAGCTCCTCCACGATCTTCCCGGCCTCTATGGCACGCCGGTTGTAGAGCTTGGCGAGGATCTGGTTCTTGAAGTCCAGCGCCGCGTCGACCTTCTGGATCAGGATCGACTCGTCGTACAGGTCCTGGACGCGGATACCGACCCGGTTGATCTTGTCGGCGTACGTCGGGCCGATGCCACGGCCCGTCGTGCCGATCTTCCGGGAACCGAGGAACCGTTCCGTCACCTTGTCCATCGTGGTGTGGTACGACGTGATCAGATGCGCGTTTCCGCTGATCAGAAGCTTCGACGTGTCAACGCCACGGTCGTTGAGCCCACTCAGCTCGGAGAGCAGGACGGCCGGGTCGATGACAACGCCGTTGCCGATCACCGGCGTGCATTCGGGCGAGAGGATTCCGGAAGGGAGGAGATGCAGCGCGTATTTCTGGTCGCCGACGACGACCGTGTGGCCGGCGTTGTTGCCGCCCTGGTAGCGCACCACATAGTCCACGGATCCACCGAGCAGGTCGGTGGCCTTTCCCTTGCCTTCGTCACCCCACTGAGCACCGAGCAGCACAAGTGCGGGCACAGGCGTACACCCCTTCCGGGCGGGGCATGTCCAAGGTCAGGGAACGTGCATACGCTGGACGTGGACGCGCGAGAATCTCACGCGAAACCGTCCGTCACTGTACGACGAAGCCTGAGCCGTCGAACCGGTTGCCCCGGAATAGACCAAGCCCCTGGCGCAATAGCGCAAGGGGCTCTTGCACAAAGATGCTACCCGAGGAAGGACCGAGGTGTCGGCTCCAGAGCCCGCCGAGAACGGTGCCCAGCAACTTCTGGTGGTCATCGACCCGGTCGCCCGCCGGACCGACGGCGAATCGGTCCGGATCGCGAAAGATGTGCTGAGCGCGGGCGCGACCGCGAAAATCTGTCTGCCCGACGGGCCCGCCGAGTTCGCGCGGGTGCTGGCCCGCAGGGGCTCGCGGCGGCCGGTGGTGGTCGGTGACGACCGCGCCCTGCTGCGGACGGTCGCCCTGCTGCACCGGGAGCGCGACCTGTCCGCGGGCGCGCTGTCGCTGGTGCCGGTCGGGGTCTCGGTCGAGCTGGCGCACTCGCTCGGCGTGCCCACGGGCGCGGTCGCCGCGGCGCGCGCGGTGCTCGACGGGGTCGTACGGCGGCTGGATCTGCTCGTCGACGACAGCGACGGCGTGGTGCTGGGGGATCTGCGGATCCCGGCACCGCCGGCGGCGGACGGGCAGTCGGGACGCGGTGGCGCGGGCGGGCCGGGAGGCTCGTCCGTCTGGGACACCTGCCGGTCCCTGGTCCGCACGCTGGTCAGGCCGGCGCCGCAGGTGCTCGCCGTCCACACGCACCGCCTGCGGGTGGAGGCGGACGGAGTGGTGCTGAGCGATCTGGACGAGCCGGTCGAGACCGTGACGGTGCGTTCGCGCGGCGGCCGGGCGGAGGTCGTGATCCGTACGCGCTCATCGGCCGAACCGATCACGGCCAGCGCGCTGTCGGTGACGGTCTCGGGGGCGGACTTCCGCTACCGGGCGGACGCGGCGGTGACGGGCCCGGTGCGGACGCGGACCTGGACGCTGCGGGCGGGGGCGTGGGGGCTGACGCTGCCGGCGGGGCTGAGCCCGGCCGGGGACTGAACGACGCCGCCGGGGACCGTACGGACTCCCCCGGGTCCGTCACCCGCCGAGGGTCCGGTCCCGGTGCTCCGCCCAGCGGTCCATCAGCGAGCCGAGCTCCGACTCCAGGAAGACGAAGAACTCCCTCGTCTCGTTGATCCGCCGCCCCTGCGGCGTATCGAGTCCGAAGTGGTCGACGCCGTCGCGCAGGGTGGCCTGCCAGCGCCTGAGCATGGAGTCGCGGTTGGTCAGCGCCTCGTACCACTGGCCGGCCTGGACCCGGTAGCGCTCGCGCCGTGAGCCCGGTTCGCGCTCCCTGATGACCATGTCGACCTGGGAGAGATAGCGGATCGCGCCGGAGACGGCCGCCGGGCTGACCTTCAGCTGCTCGCCGAGTTCGGCCGAGCTCATGACGCCCCGCTCGGAGGAGAGCAGCGCGGCGAAGACCCTGGCCGGCATGCGCGTCATACCCGCCTCGACGAGCTGGGCCGCGAAGCGTTCGACGAACTCCGAGACGGCGGCCTCGTCCTCTTCCCCGGCACCGCGGACGTCTCCGGCACGGCCGTCCTGCCGCCGCTCACCCATGCGCTGACCTCAGTCCCTGTCTCCGTGCCCATGGCGTCCTCGGTGCGTCGACGCCTGGATCAAGTCTATCGAGCTCATTTATACGGCTCCTTAACTTCACAAGCTTCTGAAGAAAGCGTAGTTTCCAAACCATGAAGAAGGCAATCACCGTCGCCGGACTGCACAAGTCGTTCGGCCGGACGCACGCACTGGACGGCCTCGACCTCACCGTCGACTCCGGTGAGGTCCACGGCTTCCTCGGCCCCAACGGCGCCGGCAAGTCCACCACCATCCGCGTCCTGCTCGGGCTGCTGCGCGCCGACTCGGGCGCCGCCCAGCTCCTCGGCAAGGACCCGTGGAAGGACGCCGTCGCCCTGCACCGCCGGCTCGCCTACGTACCCGGCGACGTCGAACTGTGGCCCAACCTCACCGGCGGGGAGGCCATCGACCTGCTCTCCAGGCTGCGCGGCGGCCTCGACCGGCGGCGCAGGGACGAGCTGATCGAACGGTTCGACCTCGACCCCACCAAGAAGGGCCGGGCCTACTCCAAGGGCAACCGGCAGAAGGTCGCCATCGTCGCCGCGCTCGCGTCCGACGCCGAACTGCTGCTCCTGGACGAGCCGACCGCCGGACTCGACCCGCTCATGGAGGTCGTCTTCCAGGACGTCATCCTCCAGGCGAAGGCCGCCGGCCGGACGGTGCTCCTCTCCAGCCACATCCTGGCCCAGGTCGAGAAGCTCTGTGACCGCGTCAGCATCATCCGCCGGGGCCGGAACGTGCAGTCCGGCACCCTCACCGAGATGCGGCACCTGACCCGTACGACGGTCGAGGCCGAGACCGAGCGCACGGTCACCGGACTCGACGCGATGGCCGGGGTCCACGCGGTGCGGGTGACGGACCAAAGGGTGCATTTCGCCGTCGACGGCGCGCACCTGGACGCCGCGATCCACCGGCTCGGCGAGTTCGGCATCCGCAGCCTGACCAGCCACCCGCCGACCCTCGAAGAGCTCATGCTGCGGCACTACGGGGACGAGCTGGCGGTCGGCGCGGGCAGCGACGGGGCGGCCCGATGACCACCGTCACGGCGCCCGCCGCCGGCCACGCCTCCGCGCCCGCCCGGACCGGAGCCGGCGCCTTCGCCGGCACCGGGACCCTGATGCGCTTCGGTCTGCGCCGGGACCGCGTCCGCATCCCCGTCTGGGTGGCCGCCCTCGGCCTCGGCACGATGTCCACGGTCACCGAGTTCAAGACGCTGTACTCCACCGCCGAGGAACGCGCCTCGGCCGTCAGCTCCATGGACAGCCCCGCCGCGCTCGCCATGACCGGCCCGCGCCACTACCTCACCGACTACACCATCGGCTCGATGACGGGCCACCAGCTGATCGGCTTCATGGCCGTCCTGGCCGGTCTGATGAGCGTCCTGATCGTCACCCGGCACACCCGCGACGAGGAGGAGACGAGCCGCGCCGAGCTGGTGCGCTCCACCGTCGTCGGCCACCACGCGCAGCTCGCGTCCGCGCTGGGCGTCGCCGCCGTCGCCAATCTCGCGCTCGCCGCCCTGCTCGCGCTGAGCGTCCTGTCGGCGGGCGTCGAGGGGATCGCCCCCGGCGAGGCGCTGCTGTACGGGCTCACGCTGGCCGCCGTCGGTCTCGTCTTCGCGGGCGTCGCCGCGATCACCGCGCAGGTCACCGCCCACACGCGCGGCGCCTCCGGCATGGCGCTCGCCGTGATCGGCGCCGCCTACGCGCTGCGCGCCTCCGGCGACGTGGGCAACGACGCGCTGTCCTGGCTGTCACCGATCGGCTGGGGCCAGCGCACGTACGTCTTCGTCGACAACCGCTGGTGGCCGCTGCTGCTCTGCCTGGCGCTCGCCGCGCTGACCGCCGCCACCGGGTTCGTACTGAGCACCCGGCGCGACGTCGGCGCGGGGCTGCGCTCGTCCCGGCTCGGCCGGCGTACGGCCTCCGAGGCGCTCGCCCGGCCCCTCGGCTTCGCGCTGCGGCTGCACCGGGGGACCCTGCTGGGCTTCGGCGCGGGGCTGTTCCTGATGGGGGTGATGTACGGCTCCATCCTCGGCGAGGCCGCCGACATGGTGAAGGACATCGAGCAGATCCAGGAGGCGCTGGAGAAGATCGGCGGCGCGTCGGTCGCCGAGTCGTTCGCGTCGATGGTCATGGTCGTCATCGCCGTCGTCGCCGCCGTGTACGTCGTGATGGCCACGCTGCGGCCGCGTGCCGAGGAGAGCGCGGGCCGCGCCGAACCGCTGCTGGCCACCGGTCTCTCCCGGAACCGCTGGGTGGGCAGCCATGTCGCCGTCGCGCTCGCGGGCGGTACGGCGCTGCTTCTCGTGGCCGGGCTGGGCTTCGGCGTCTCGGGAGCCGCTTCCGTGGGGGACGGCGGTCTCGTCCTCGAACTGGCCGGCGCCGCCCTGGCGTACGCGCCCGCGCTCTGGGTGACCGCCGGGGTGGCCGTGGTGCTCTTCGGCTGGTTCCCCCGGGCCGCGACGGCGGCCTGGATCGTGCCCGTGTACGCGTTCCTGGTCGGGTATCTCGGGTCGATCCTCCAGTTCCCGGACTGGATGAACAACCTGTCGCCGTTCGGACACGTGCCCCGGCTGCCCGCCGCCGGGATGAGCTGGACGCCCGTGCTCGTCCTGACGGCCGTCGCGGCCGGGCTGATCCTGCTGGGCCTCGCGGGCTTCCGCCGCCGGGACCTGGAAACCAAGTGACGCCCGAGGTGTGACCGCCCCCCACGGGGGAGGGCGGTCACACCTCCACCAGCAGCTCCTTCACGCCGCGGATCACATACCCCGGCTTCCACTCCGGCTCGGCGACGAGCCGCAGTGTCGGCGCCTGGCGCAGCAACTCGCCGAACGACGCGCTCAGTTCGAGCCGCCCCAGCGCGGCGCCCAGGCAGTAGTGGATCCCCGCGCCGAACGTCAGATGGGGATTGTCGGTGCGGGTGAGATCAAGGGTGTCCGGGCGGTCGAAGCGGGCCGGATCGCGGTTGGCCGAGCCGAAGAGCAGCGCGAGTTCGGCGCCGCGCGGCACGACCGTCCCGTCGATCTCCATGTCGTCGAGCACCCACCGCTCGAACATCTGGAGCGGTGTGTCGTACCGCAGCAGTTCTTCCACAGCTGTGGACAACGACGCCTCCCCGGACCGCAGGGCCGCGAGCTGCCCGGGGTGCCGGAACAGCGTCCACCAGCCGTTCGCGGTGGTGTTGACCGTCGCCTCGTGCCCCGCGTTGAGCAGGAGCGCACAGGTCGAGATCGTCTCCTGCTCGCTCAGCCGGTCCTCCTCGTCCTGTGCCGCGATCAGCGCGGAGAGCAGGTCGGCACCGGGTTCGGCCCGTCTGGCGGCGATCAACTCCCGCAGGTAGGCGCTGAATTCGAGCGAGGAGCGGACCGCCCGCCGGGCCACCTCCTCCGTCGGATTCAGCTCGTACATCGCGCACATGTCCGCCGACCACGGCCGCAGCAGCCCCCGGTCCGCCACCGGCACACCGAGCATCTCGGCGATGACGGCGACCGGCAGCGGCTCCGCCACCTCGGCGAGCAGATCGCCGCCTCCCGCCGCGCACAGCCTGCCCACCAGTTCGGCGGCGAGCCGCCCCACGGTGGGGGCGAGCGCCTCGACCCTGCGCGGTGTGAACGCCTTCGACACCAGGCGCCGGATCCGGGTGTGGTCCGGTGCCTCCAGGTCGAGCAGCCCTTTGCCGTTGAGGACGTGGAACGGCTCGTGCGCCTGAGGTGGGGGCGTCCGGCCGAACTCCTCGTGCGTGAAACGGTGCAGATACGTCCGCCCCAGCCGCCGGTCCCGCAGCAGGGCCGACACGTCGGCGTGGTGGGGGACCAGCCACTGCCGCGACGGCTCGAAGTAGTGGAGCCGGCCACGGTCGCGCAGCTCCCGGTAGGCGGGATACGGGTCGGCCACGAAGCCGGGCGACCAGGGGTCGAAGGATGCCATGCCCGAACGCTACTGACCCGCCCGGCGCGGACGCCACGGCCCCGCCCCGCGCTCACCGCGGGCTCACGCCGTGCTCACCCCGGAGTGACGAGCCTCGCCTCGTACGCGAACACCGCCGCCTGCGTCCGGTCCCGCAGCCCCAGCTTCACCAGGATGCGGCTCACATGCGTCTTGATCGTGGACTCGGCGACCACCAGATGCGCGGCGATCTCCGCGTTCGACAGTCCCTGCGCGATCAGGACCAGCACCTCGGTCTCGCGCTCCGTCAGCTCCCCCATCTGTGCCAGCGCCGGCGGGCGCGGGGACTCCGCCAGCTTGGAGAACTCCGTGATCAGCCGGCGCGTCACCGTGGGCGCCAGCAGCGCCTCCCCGGACGCCACCACCCTCACGCCGTCGGCCAGTTGGCGCGCCGACGCGTCCTTCAGCAGGAAGCCGGATGCTCCCGCCCGCAGCGCCTGGTACACGTACTCGTCCAGGTCGAACGTCGTCAGCACGAGGACCTTCGCGTCCGCGTCCGCCGCCACGATCTCCCGTGTCGCCTCGATGCCGTTCAGCTCCGGCATCCGGATGTCCATCAGGACCACGTCGGGGCCGAGGGCCGCGACCTGGGTGACGGCCTCACGGCCGTTCACCGCCTCGCCGACCACCTCGATGTCCGGCATCGCGTTCAGCAGGACCGAGAAGCCCTCGCGGACCATCACCTGGTCGTCGACGATCAGCACACGGATCGTCATGACGCCGCCCCGTCGCCCGACGGGGCCGGGCCCGCGGGCTCGTCCTCGTCCTCGTCCTGGGCGGCGACCGGTATGAACGCGGCCACCTCGTACCCCCCGTCCGCGAGGAGCCTCGCCGTCATCTCACCGTTCAGCATGGACACCCGCTCCCGCATCCCCGTGATGCCGTGCCCGGCCCCCGGCGAGGGCTTCACCAGCCCTTGCGGCGGGGTGTTGACTATCCGCAGGCCGAGCCCGCCGAGTACGTACGAGACCTCCACCGTCGCCGTCGCCCCCGGCGCGTGCCGCAGGGCGTTGCTGAGCGCTTCCTGGATGATGCGGTACGCCGACAGCTCGACGCCCTGAGGCAGCGCCCGCACCGCTCCGGTGACCGCCTTCTCCACGGTCAGGCCCGCCTCGCGGACGTTGGAGAGCAGTCCTTCGAGGTCGGCGAGGGTCGGCTGCGGGGCGTCGGGGGCGTCGTAGTCCTCGGCCCGTACGACTCCGAGGACGCGGCGCAGCTCGGTCAGCGCGGACACCGCGTTCTCCCGGATGGTGGCGAACGCCTGCTCCAGCTCGGGCGGCGGATTCTCCACCCGGTAGGGCGCCGCCTCCGCCTGGATCGCGACGACCGACATGTGGTGCGCGACGACGTCGTGCAGTTCGCGGGCGATGGTGGTGCGCTCCTCCAGCAGCGTGCGCCGGCTGCGCTCGACCGCGTTGACGCTGAGCTGCACCTCCACCTCTTTCCGCGCGTCGCGGCGGATGTGCACCGCCGAGACGGTCAGCAGGATGAGCGCGGAGAGGAAGAGCATGGGCCCGCTGGTCGAGCCGTAGCCGTAGCCGCCGAGGAGCCCCCCGACGAACAACGAGTAGACCAGGGTGACCACCCACATCCAGGCGGCGGTGCGCGGGCCCGTCCGTATCGCCACGATCGTCATCACGACCAGGTACGAGGCGAAGGCCGAGGGCGTCCATGGCCAGTCGGAGTAGTAGGAACCCAGCATCCCGGTGACCGCGGTGGCGCCGAGGGCCAGCCACCAGGCCGCGACCGGCCTGACGAGAACCAGCAGGACCGGCGCCACGGTGATCAGGTCGATGCCCGTCCCGTTGGCCATACCGATCATCAGCGCGAACAGCGCGCACCCGGCGATCACGGCGTGCGGGAACCATCCCGCGTACTCGCGGATCGCCTCCGGCAGCCGGCGCGTGACGGGGCCGTCCGTCGCCATGCGCGGCAGCGGCCGGTAGGCGAAGGCGTCGTGGAAGAGGTCCTGGCGCAGGCCCTTGAGCAGGCCGTCGGCCAGACGGAACTCGGGGCTCCGGGCTTTCCCGGTCGCGGCCTTCGCCGCCGTCGTCTGTGTCTTGGTCACGTTTTCAAAGGTAAGGGGAGGGGCGGGCACCGGTCGTCACCAGTGATAGGGATCCTTTCCCGTCCCTCCCAGGTACTACGAGGGCGGCCGCGAGAGCTATGCGCGGCCACCCGGGGCACCCCCGGCGGGCCGGTTCTACGGCCGGAACGCTTCCGCGTGCTCGGCCGCCCACTGCGCGAACGTACGCGCGGGCCGCCCCGTGACCTCGGCCACCGTGCCGATCGGGGTCCGGCCCTCGGGCGGCGTGTTCCCGTACACCTCCAGCAGGAATCCGATCACTTCCTCGGGCTGCCCGGCCGCCCGCCACTGCGCGACGGCCTGCGCCTCGGTCAGCTCGACCACCTCGATGCCCCGGCCGCGCGCCTGGGCCAGCGTGTCCGCCTTGTCCTGGATCGTCAGCGCCTCGGGCCCGGTGATCAGGTACGTCTTGCCGCCGTGCCCGTCCTCGGAGAGCGCGACGGCGGTGACGGCCCCGATGTCGCCCTCGTGGACCATGGCGCTCAGCCGCCCGACGAACGGCTCACGCACGGTGTCGTCGGCGCGGATGCCCTCCGCCCACTCCAGCGCGTTGGCCATGAACTCGACGGGCATGATCACGGTCCAGGCGATGCCGCCCGCCTGGACGGCTTTCTGGAGCGGGGTGTCACCGCCGCCGTTGAGCACGGTGATCCGCCGCACGCCGGCCTCGGTCGCCAGCCCGACGATGTCGGGACCCGTCTCCAGCGGCGCGAAGAGACCCCCGTCGAAGGTGATCAGATGCAGGCCGACGACCCCTTCGAGGGCGGGGACGAGCGAGGCCGGATCGGCGAGGTCACCGCGGACGACCTCGACACCGTCGGGGAAGTCGGCCTTGGCCGGGTCGCGGGTCAGGGCCCGTACGGCGTGGCCGCGGCTGAGCAGTTCGAGCACCGTCTGCCGGCCCACGGTGCCGGTCGCGCCTGTCACCAGGTGCACGTTCGCGTTCGCGTTGTTGGTCATGTTCCGAAGGTAGAAGGGCTTGCGGTCAGCTTCTGTCCGCAAGTCCGACCGGGCTGGTCCGCGGAGCCCGGACCCTCCGCCACCGGCGCCCGTCAGTACGCGAGCTGCGCCAGTTCCTCGGCCACGACCGCGCAGGCGTCGGCACCGGGGTCGACCGGCGCGTAGTGCCCGACGTCCTCCAGGAGCGTGATGCCCACCATCTCGCCGGCCCTGGCGGCGGCGTCGGCGTACGCCTCGGCGACCGCCTGCGGCACGACGATGTCGTTCCGGCCCTGCACCACGGCGGTGGCGATCCCGGTGGGCAGCAGCGCCGAGGGGTCCGCGCTGTCCCCGCGCGACTTCAACTCGCTCTCGCCACCGAGGAGCTGTACGACGGCCCCGCCGCAGACACCCAGCTCGACAGCGGTGGTGAAGTCCGCGATGGGCGCGATCGCGACGACACCGCGCAGCCGCGGCGGCGCGTCCAGCCGCCACGGCGAGCCCGCCGGCAGCACATGCCGCGCCGTGGCCCACAGCGCCAGATGACCACCGGCGGAGTGCCCGGTCACCACGATCCTGCGCGGGTCGGCCTGCGGCAGGGCGTCGGCGACGAGCGCGGGCAGCGCGTCCATGACGGTGGCGATGTCGTCGAACGTCTCGGGCCACCGCCCGGCGACGGGCCCACCGGATCCGTCCCCGTCCCCGTCGCCGCCCCGCCGGTACTCCACATTGGCCACGGCGAACCCCCGCCGGGCGAGGAAGCCGGCGAACGGCGTCAGATGCCACCGGTCGTACGGCGCGCGCCACGCCCCGCCGTGCAGCGCGACCACCAGCGGCACGCCCTCAAGTCCACCGCGCGGAGCGTAGAAGTCGACCACCTGATCAGGGTGCTCCCCGTACGCCGCGGTGACGTCCGGCTCCACCCTCGGGCGCGAGAACAGCGCCTCGGACTCGGCGAGGTCACGGGCGACCGCAGCGACATCGGCGGAGTCATGGGCGGCGGAACCCGTCATGCTGCTCCAACCTTTCGATGAGAGACCCGAATTGACCTGATCAGC
>NZ_JAAPBF010000222.1 GCF_022695985.1 Streptomyces sp. NP-1717
CTGCGCCACGCGCACCGGGCGGCGGCGCCGTCGCCTTGCTCGTCGCGGCGTCGGCGATGTCGCCCGGACCGGACCCGGGACCGGCCGCACCGGGCCCGCCCTGATCGGACGCCACCGCACCGAGACCCGGGGCCACCGTCGTACGCGGCAGATGACTGCCACCGGACATCAGCGCCGTCGGCGCCTCGGCGGCCACACCGGGCAGCGGCGTGTCGTCGTCGTCCGCGCCCGAAAGGGGCGGGGCGAAGACCGTCGCCGGAAGCCCCACCGACACATCCTCACCGGCGGCGTTGGTGTCCGTACCGGCCCAGGGCGTCGCCCCGGCCTGCGGCGCGGCGCCGGACCCCGCAGGCCCGTGGTCCCCGCTGCGGTCGGCGTCGGGCCACGGCGAACTGCTGCTCTGCGACGCCGAGACCGGCGCCGCGGGCGTGGACCGCCCGTACCCGCCGTCACCGGAGGAACCCGCGCCCGCACCGGAGTTCGCGCCCGTGCCCGCGGACGAGCCCGGGCCCGCACCCCCGGACGAGGACGAGGGCGACGAGGCCGAGGGCGACCCCGGAACACCCATCCTGTCCGCCGCGTCCTGCAACCACTCCGGCGGCGTCAGCAGGAACGACGTCTGATTCAGATCGATCCGCTGCGGCGCGCGCGCCGGCTCGGGGGCCTGCGCCTGCGACCCGTACTCCTCCTCGTACCGCCGGATCACCTCACCCACCGGCAGCCCCGGCCACAGCGTCGCCTCACCGCTGTCCCTCGCGATCACCAGCCGCTGGAGCCCGCCGTCCGACCTCGGACCGTCCGCGCGGTCCTCCGCCCACACCACGAACCCCAGCTCGAACTCCCGCACCCGCACCTCGCGGTGCTGATACGCGGGCACATCGCCGTTGACCCACTCGTCCGCGCGTTCCTGCGCCTGAGCGAATGTCACCATCGCGCTCACCCCTCCACCGGGACGGCGCGGGCGAAGCCGCCGTCCACCATCAGGTTCGCCACCGTGTCCAGCTCCGGCGGATTGCCCGCCAGCCGCGTGAGGAAGGCGTCGAAGTCCTCACCACAGGGCAGCAGCAGGCGCTCCACCCGCTCCTGCACACTCCAGCCGTCCCGGTCACGTGCGTCGTCGTACGCGCAGAACCACACCGAACCGGCCGAATCGCCCCGCACCTTGACCGCGAGGATGCCGCCCTGGACGAACGCCACGCCCAGATAGTCCTTGGTCAGATGGTCCCGCAGACACTTGTTCACGTACAACAGGTCGTTGACCGCCGCCTCTTCACGCACCGTGAAGAACGGCTGGTCCACCAGCAGCCCCAGCTCCGCGTCCAGCGCCGCTCCCACCGGGGCGCAGCCGCCCGCCGCCTTGAGGAAGGTGCGGTACGCGCCGGGCAGCCGGTAACCGAGGTCCTCCTCCACACCGAGCAACTGCTGCTCGCTCACCGACACCGAACTCTTCGGCAGCCCGAAGTGCACCGGCCGCGTCTCCTGAAGAGGACGCGTCCCGCGCTTGCCGTGATCCACCGGCGTCGTCGCCAGCCCGCCGTGATGGCGCAGCAGCGCCTTCACCTCCACCGGCACCAGCAGCAGTCGGCGCGATCCGGGCGCGTGGTGCCAGGTCCAGCCGTGCGGAGTCGCCACGGCGGGGATCGTGTCCCACAGTTCATGGCCGTCGGCGTGCAGCGCGGCGTTGGCCGACACGTAGTCCGTGAGCCGCAACTCGTCGACGCCGAAACCCTCGGGGGGCTCGGCGATCTCGGCGGCCGCGCGCGCGTACGGCGAGAAGTCCGGGAAGCCGCTGCCGTCCACCGGCACACCCCTGGGGTGGCGGGAGGCCCGGACGGGGTCCGGGAAATGCACGACCTGCCCGGCGTAGGCCGCGTTCGGTGGCGCGGCTTGCTGCCCGAGCCGACCTGTCGTCATGGCGGATGCCCCCTGCTGGCTTCTGACTGGTTCGGCACAGCCTATGCGGTGGAGCAAGAGGGGACGCGGCCCCTCCGTTCCGTCGCCGGCGCTCACCGCGGCACTCGTTCGGGTGTCGGTGACAACCGGTCACCGCAGGTCACGCAGCGGCGACGCCACGCCCCGAACCCGCCCCGGCTTCCCCACGACGTGTCACATTTGGCAGGCTGTCCCCCGCAACTCGGGGGATTGCGTGGGGATTGCGTAGGGAGGGACAACGCTTTGCACACAGCACAACAGGACACATCGGGAGATCCACGCCTCGGTTCACCGAGCCGTCCGGCAGCCGCGTCGGGGCACCTCGTCACGGACATCGCCGGAGCCGGCCGGACCGGGACCACCGCCGGAACCCCGGACGGGACCACCGGGACCACGGCCGGCGAGACCTCCGGAGACCCGCGCCTGAGCTGGAGCAGCACCGAACCGCACCGCCCGCCCGTACTGCGGCAGCGCCGCGACGGAATCCTGCCCGCCGTCGCCGCCGCGCTCTCCGTGCGTGGCGAAAATCTCACCTGCACCGCCGGCAAGGCCGACCAGCCGCCCGCCCTGCATCCCCTCGTACAGGACTTCCTGGACACCCTCACCAGTGGCCAGCGTGAACGATTCACCGGCCGCTGCCCCGAAGCCATCCTGCTCTCCCGGCACCTCACCGCCGTCGAGGGCGCCCGCTCCAAACGCGCCCAGCGCAAACCCCTCACCCAGGGCGAAGCACGCCGCTCCCTCAAGCACGCCAAACTCACCGCACGCCGTATCCGCGAGGACGGCGACCCGCTCCACGGCAGCTACGCGCCGCCCTGCCGCTCCTGTACGGCCATGCTCGCCCAGTTCGGCGTACGCCCCGTCGACCCGACGCAGAACGGCTGACCACCCCGTGCCCGACCTCACCACCACCCGCTTCCCCGTCGCCGTCGACGTCGCCCTGCGCGAAGCCGGCTGGCAGCCGGGCCGCTGGGACATGCGGCAGGCCGAGGAGTGGGCGGACGCGCTGCGCGCCCACGTCACCCCGGCCGGGCACATGCACGCCGTGTTCGCGGCCGTCGTCGAGATCTGGGCGGAGTTCGGCGGACTGACCGTGACCGGGCCCGGACCGGGGCGCCAGATCGCCCCCACGACCGCACGGTTCGACCCGCTGGCAGGCATCCACCTCGCCCGCACCCTCGGAGACCTCGGGCGCTCCCTGGACACCGAGATCAGCCCCATCGGCGAGGAGGGCGACGGCCAGGCCGTACTCGCCGTCGACGCCTCCGGACGCGTCTACTCCATCGACCACACCGGCGACTGGTTCCTCGGCCCGCACATCGACCACGCGCTCGCGGCGCTGGTGACCGGAGCGCAGCCGCAGCGGCTCACCTCTGACTGAGAACCCGGACCGGAAAAGAAGCAGCACCCGGAAACCGGGGCAACGCCCCTACGCGGCGTCCCGGTAGGGCAGCACCGCCGACACCCGGAAACCCCCCGCGTCCGTCTCCCCCGACACGAACACCCCACCCAGCGCCAGCACCCGCTCCCGCATCCCCACCAGCCCGTTCCCACCGCTGGGCAGCCCCGCGTCCGCCGCGCCGTACGACGGACCGTTCTCCACCTGCATCGCGATCTCGGCCTCCCGGTGCGCCAGCCGCACCATCACCTTCGACCCCGCCGCGTGCTTGTGCACGTTCGTCAACGCCTCCTGCACCACCCGGTACGCCGTCTGCTCCACCTCCGGCGCGTACGCCCGCGTCACCCCCTGCACCGCGAGCTCCACCACCATCCCCGCGTCCCGCGACTGACCCACCAACGCCTCGATGTCGCCCATACCGGGGCCGTCGCCCGCCGCCGCCGCGGCAGCCGCCGCCGCGGCGACACCCACCGACGCCAGCGGCACCGTCGAACGGTCCGCGCCCGACCCAGCGTCCGCCACCTTCCGCGCCGCCTGCTGCTCCCCCGCGCGCAGAACCCCCAGCATCTCCCGCAGCTCCGTCAGCGCCTGCCGCCCCATGTCCCCCACCAGCGCGGCGTTCTTCACGGCCTTCGGCGGATCCTTCAACGCCACCGCCTGCAGCGCGGCGGCGTGCACCACCATCAGGCTCACCCGGTGCGCCACCACGTCGTGCATCTCACGCGCGATACGCGTCCGCTCCTCCGTACGGGCCCACTCCGCCCGCTGCTCGGCCCGGTCGGCCAGCAGCGACAGCTCCTGCTCCAGACTGTCCGCCCGCTCCCGCAGGCTCTCCATCAGCCGGCGCCTGGCCCCCACGTAGAGCCCGAGGAGCACGGGCGGCAACGACATGCTCAGCGCCATGAAGACGGCGATCAGCGGGATGTACCAGCGGGCGGAGTCGATGTCCACGCCACTGACGTCCTGCCGCGTCCGTACGAAGACGACGATGAGCGTCCCCACGAGCGACATACCGGCGAGCGCGCCGATGATGCGGCGGGGCGCGTCGGAGGCGGCGAGCGTGTAGAGCCCGACGATCGCGAGCAGCACGCCCATCTCGGCCGGCGTGACGGCGACGGAGACCAGCACGACGGTCATGGGCCACCGCCGCCGCAACAGCAGCACGGACCCGACCAGCACGCCGAAAACGACCCCCAGGGCCACCGGCAGCTGAGCACTGCCCGCGAACCGGATCCCCTCGAACGCACACTCCAGGGCGGACACGACGGCCAGCCCCACATCCAGCACGACGCTGCGCCGCCGTGTCCACCACCAGAAGCCGCGAGTGGTCAAGCCCTCGGCCTCCTCGTGTGCCCCCGTTGTGGTCATACCTCCCAGCCTACGGGCGCCCGCGACCCAATTTCCGGCGAGTGCTGTCAGCACGCGAACGGGCCCCGCACAAGGGGAACGGGCGTCGACCACACGATCCGGCGAACCGACCACACATTCGAGCCGGACGTCCGCATTCCGGACGATGATCTCCTGCATGACAGCACAGAACGGCAAATACGCGGACTTCGAGACCCTCAGGGAGCAGGCGGTGGCACTGCGCCGGGAAGGCTTGAGCCTGCGGCAGATCCGCGACCGCCTGAAGATCTTCAACAACGAGATCCTCAGCCGCCTGGTCCGGGGCGAGCCGCCTCCGGAGTGGACGAAGCGCCCCAACGCGAAGGACGATCTGCGGGCGAAGGCGCGGGAGCTACGGCTCCGGGGGCTCACGTACGACCAGATCGAACTGGAGCTGGGGTGCTCGAAGAGTTCGATCTCCCTGTGGGTACGGGATCTACCGAAGCCGCCGCGGCGCACGCGCGAGGACGCGTCGGCGATCGCCAGACGCGGGTGGGAGGCGACGCTCAAGCGTCGCGAACAGGAGCGCCAGGAGACGAAACGCAGGGCCACCGAGAGCATCGGCACGATGTCCGACCGCGAGCTGTTTCTGCTGGGAGTCGGCCTGTACTGGGCCGAGGGAAGTAAGTCGAAGCCGCACAATCCCCAGGAGCGCCTTTCCTTCATCAACAGCGACCCGCACATGATCAGAGTCTTCCTCGCATGGCTGGACCTCCTGGGCGTCGGCAAGGACCGATTGCGGTACCACGTGCACATCCACGAGACCGCCAACACGGCAAGCGCCGAGCACTTCTGGGCGGAAATCGCAGGTATCGCCCCGTCCCGTCTCGGCAAGACAGCCATCAAGAAGCACAACCCGAAGACGAACCGTAAGAACGTCGGCGAGGACTACCACGGATGCCTGAACGTCCGCGTGCTCCAGAGCGCGGACCTATACCGTCGCGTCGAGGGGTGGTGGTGCGGCATAGTGGGGGCTGCACTTTCGTCCGATCAAGAAAAACGGACATAGGCGGCAAACCATCCCGGGTCGTCTAAAGGCAGGACAAATGGTTTTGGTCCATTGAATGAGGGTTCGATTCCTTCCCCGGGAGCCAGCGAGTTCGGGTCCTGACCTCTTCGGTCAGGACCCGCCTTCGTTTCCGTCCCGAAACCCCCCGGTATCCTGCGGATGTCCGCCACGCCAAGCATCCGAAGCCGAAGGGCATTCCCGTGAGCGCCAATCGCCCGGCCGCCGTCGTCGTCCTCGCAGCGGGTGAGGGCACCCGCATGAAGTCGAAGACACCCAAGGTCCTGCACGAGATCTGCGGGCGCTCGCTCGTGGGTCATGTCGTCTCCGCCGCGCGTGAGCTGGAGCCGGAGCATCTCGTCGTCGTCGTCGGGCACGCGCGGGAGTCGGTGGAGGGGCATCTGGCCGCCTCGTACGACGGGGTGCGGACCGCGTACCAGGCCGAGCAGAACGGCACCGGGCACGCCGTCCGGATGGCCGTCGAGGAGCTGGGGCAGGCCCCCGAGGGCACCGTCGTCGTCGTGTGCGGCGACACCCCGCTGCTGTCCGGCCCGACGCTCGCCGCGCTCGCCGCGCAGCACGAGAAGGACGGCAACGCCGTCACCGTGCTGACCGCCGAGGTGCCGGACGCGACCGGTTACGGGCGGATCGTGCGCGACGAGGCCAGCGGCGCGGTCGTCGGGATCGTGGAGCACAAGGACGCGACAGACGAGCAGCGCGCGGTGCGGGAGATCAACTCGGGGGTGTTCGCCTTCGACGGGCGGCTGCTCGCGGACGCGCTCGGCAAGATCCGTACGGACAACAGCCAGGGCGAGGAGTACCTGACCGACGTCCTCGGCATCCTGCGGTCGGCGGGGCACCGCGTGGGCGCCTCGGTGGCGGGTGATCACCGGGAGATCCTGGGCATCAACAACCGCGTGCAACTGGCGGCGGCGCGCGCTCTGTTGAACGAGCGGCTGCTGGAGCGGGCGATGACGGCCGGCGTGACCGTGGTCGACCCGGGGTCGGTGCTGATCGATGTGACGGTGACGTACGAGCCGGACTCGATCGTGCACCCGGGTACGCAGCTGCTGGGCGCCACCCATCTGTCGGAGGGCGCGGAGGTGGGCCCCAACTCGCGGCTGACGGACACGAAGGTGGGCGTGGGCGCCCGGGTGGACAACACGGTGGCCGTCGACGCGGAGGTGGGCGAGTCGGCTTCGGTGGGCCCGTTCGCGTATCTGCGTCCGGGTACCAGGCTCGGTGTGAAGTCGAAGGCCGGGACGTTCGTGGAGATGAAGAAGGCGACGATCGGGGCCGGTTCGAAGGTGCCGCACCTGAGTTATGTGGGTGACGCGACGATCGGTGAGCAGACGAATATCGGTGCGGCGAGCGTGTTCGTGAACTACGACGGCGAATCGAAGCATCACACGACCATCGGCTCACACTGCAAGACGGGCTCGGACAACATGTTTGTGGCGCCTGTCACTATCGGGGACGGTGCTTACACCGCTGCCGGGTCGGTCATCACGAAGGACGTTCCGTCGGGTTCGCTGGCCGTCGCGCGGGGCCAGCAAAGGAATATCGAGGGTTGGGTGGCGCGTAAGCGGCCGGGAAGCGCAGCCGCGCAGGCCGCCGCCGCCGCGGCCGAGGAGCTCGCGGTCGAAAGCTGACCGGAAACAGGCGCCTCGTGCAGCGCGTACCGTGATAGGTGCTCACGTTCGGCTGGCTCGCAGGGACGCGCGGGTGCAGCGGCAATCAACACGTCTGAGGAGACTGTGCTGTGACCGGGATCAAGACGACCGGCGAGAAGAAGCTGATGCTCTTTTCCGGCCGCGCCCACCCCGAGCTGGCCGAGGCTGTCGCCCATACGCTGGGTGTCGGAATAGTGCCGACCAAGGTGTTCGATTTCGCCAACGGTGAGATCTACGTGCGTTATCAGGAGTCGGCTCGCGGTGCGGACTGTTTTCTGATCCAGAGCCACACGGCTCCGATCAATAAGTGGATCATGGAGCAGTTGATCATGATCGATGCTCTCAAGCGGGCCTCGGCCCGGAGCATCACGGTGATCGTCCCCTTCTACGGATACGCCCGGCAGGACAAGAAGCACCGCGGACGGGAGCCGATCTCGGCTCGTATGGTGGCGGACCTGATGAAGACGGCGGGCGCGCACCGCATTCTGACCGTGGATCTCCACACGGACCAGATCCAGGGCTTCTTCGACGGTCCGGTGGACCATCTGTTCGCGCTGCCGATCCTGGCGGACTACGTGGCGACGAAGGTCGACCGGTCGAAGCTGACGGTGGTCTCGCCGGACGCCGGCCGGGTACGGGTGGCGGACCGCTGGTGCGACCGGCTGGACGCGCCGCTGGCGATCGTGCACAAGCGCCGTGACAAGGACGTCGCGAACGAGGTGACGGTCCATGAGGTCGTGGGCAATGTCGAGGGCCGGGTCTGTGTCCTGGTGGACGACATGATCGACACGGGTGGCACGATCTGCGCCGCCGCGGACGCGCTGTTCGCGCACGGTGCCGCGGATGTCATCGTGACGGCGACGCACGGTGTGCTGTCGGGTCCGGCCGGGGACCGGCTGAAGAACTCGAAGGTCAGCGAGTTCGTCTTCACGGACACGCTGCCGGATCCGGGCAATCTGGAGATGGACAAGATCACGGTGCTGTCGATCGCGCCCACGATCGCGCGTGCGGTGCGCGAGGTGTTCGAGGACGGCTCCGTGACCAGTCTCTTCGACGAGCAGGCGTAGCGGGAGCTCCCCGCGGGACCTCCCCGACGGGGTTCTGAAGATCGATTTCTGGGGCGGCCTCCCCGCCGGGTAGACTCGTGGAGTTGCTCGGCGAGGGAGGCCGCTTTCATTCGCGGCTGTCCGTTATCGACGCGCTCTTCGTAGCAGGCCTGTCGTGGCCGGGTGACCACCAGTCCCGTCGTCACCTATGTGTCATCTACGAGGAGTGCAGCCATGGCTGAGGTCAAGATCAGCGCTGAGGTCCGGTCCGAGTTCGGCAAGGGCGCGGCCCGCCGTACCCGCCGTGAGAACAAGGTTCCGGCGGTCGTCTACGGTCACGGCGCCGACCCCGTTCACATCTCCCTGCCGGGTCACGACCTGATGATGGCGCTCAAGACGGCCAACGCCCTCCTGAGCATCGACATCGAGGGCCGCAAGGAGCTCGTGATCCCCAAGGCCGTCCAGCGTGACGCGCTCAAGGGCTTCATCAAGCACGTCGACCTGCTCGCGGTGAAGCGTGGCGAGAAGGTCGCGGTCGAGGTCGCGGTGCACACCGAGGGCGAGCTGGCCCCGGGTCCGTTCCTGCTGGAGAACGTGCTCAGCACCCTGACCGTCGAGGCCGAGGCCACGCACATCCCCGAGTCCGTCACTGTCTCGGTCGAGGGCCTGGAGGCCGGTGCCTCCATCGTCGCGAAGGACGTCACGCTGCCCGAGGGCACGACGCTGGTGACCGACGAGGACGCGGTCGTCATCCAGGTCCTGGCCGCGCAGGCCGAGGAGCCGGCGGCCGAGGACGCCGCCGACGAGGCCGCCGCCGAGGTCTGAGCCTCCGCGGGGGCCTGAACCGGTGGATCGAGCGATCCGCCGGTTGCTTGAGAAACGCTTTGCCCGACGGGGTGGCGGGCCGGTGCCCGCCGCCCCGTTCTTCTTTTCGTCCTGAGGAGACGCAGCGCAGATGACGACCGATGTCACCGCCCCGTGGCTGATCGTGGGCCTGGGCAATCCCGGCCCGGGTTACGCGGCCAACCGTCACAACGTGGGTTTCATGGTGGCCGATCTCCTCGCGGACCGGATCGGCGGTTCGTTCAAGCGCGCGCAGAAGGCACAGGCGCAGGTGCTGGAGGGCCGGGTGGGGCCGATGGGTCCGGGCAGCCGGCGGGTGGTGCTGGCGAAGCCGCTGTCGTTCATGAACCTGTCGGGGGGGCCGGTCGCCGGGCTGCGGGACTTCTACAAGGTGCCGACGGCCAACATCGTGGCGATCCACGACGAGTTGGACATCGACTACGGCGCTCTGCGGCTGAAGCTGGGCGGCGGGGACAACGGTCACAACGGTCTGAAGTCGATGACGAAGTCCATGGGCCCCGACTATCACCGGGTCCGCTTCGGGATCGGCCGGCCGCCGGGGCGGATGCAGGTGGCCGACTTCGTACTGAAGGACTTCTCGTCCGTGGAGCGCAAGGAGTTGGACTTCCTGGTGGACCGGGCGGCCGACGCCGTCGAGTGTCTGGTGACGGAGGGGCTTGAACGCGCGCAGAGCGCGTACAACTCCTGACAACAACGGCCATTTTTCGGCCACAAGTTGACCGACCGCGTCCGGATGGCCAAGGATCGCGGTCCATGAAGCCGAGCTCCTCCCAACTCGCCCTGTCGGTGGGCCGCCGCGTCGCGATGGCGTGCGTCGCCGGGCTGCTGCTCGTCGCGGGTTTCTGGACGTCGTGGGACACGGCGCAGCACGTGCTGCTCTCCAAGGGCCGCGAGCACGGCACGCTGTCGGTCACCGAGTGCGGCGACGCGACCTGTACGGGGACGTACGACCCGGAGGGCCCGCCGCCACCGCGTGCGGGCGCGCCGATAGAGCGGTCGGTGGCGGTGAAGAAGGGCCGGGAGTACGAGGTGGTGCTGAAGCCCGGCACCGAGGAGCTGGTCCGCGCGGGCTCGTCCGGCGTACTGCTGGCGTGGGTACCGCTGGGCGGCGCACTGCTGCTGGCGGCGCCGGTGGTCGGCGGCGGGATGCGGCTGACGCGTACGGGGTGGGGTACGGCGCTGGCGGGCGCGCTGCTCCTGGCGGCGGCGTTCTTCGCCCTCTGACCCGGGCGCCCTGCGACACGGGGCACGAAAGCGCCGGACGAGCCGCGATCGGCCCGTCCGGCGCTCAGGGGTCCCGAATCCGCTCAGCCGGTGTTGCGCAGTCCCGCCGCCACCCCGTTGACCGTCAGCAGCAGTGCCCGTGAGAGCAGCGGGTCGGGCGCCTCCTCGCGGGCCGCGGCCGCGCGCTGGCGCGCGAGGAGCGAGACCTGGAGGTAGGAGATCGGGTCGAGGTAGGCGTCGCGGATGGCGAACGTCTGCCGCAGCACCGGGTTGGAGCCCAGCAGCTTCTCGTTGCCGGTGATCCGCAGGACTTCCCGCACCGTGAGCGCGTGCTCCTCCTCGATGGCGGTGAAGACGTGCTTCAGGTGGTCGGGCACCAGGGTGTCGACGTAGTGCCTGGCGATCCGCAGGTCGGTCTTGGCGAGGGTCATCTCGACGTTGGAGAGGAAGTTCTGGAAGAAGTGCCAGTGTTCGTGCATCTCGTCCAGGACCGGGTCGAGGCCCGATTCGCGCAGCGCCTTGAGGCCGGAGCCGACCCCGTACCAGCCGGGCACGATCTGCCGCGACTGTGTCCAGCCGAAGACCCACGGGATGGCGCGCAGCCCGTCGAGTCCGGCGCCGGAGTCCGGGCGCCGGGAGGGGCGGGAGCCGAGGTGCAGGTCGGCGAGCTGGTCGACGGGGGTCGCGGCGAAGAAGTACGCGGGCAGGTCGGGGTCCTCGACGAGCGTGCGGTACGCGCCGTGGGCCGCGTCGGAGACGGTGTCCATGGCGGCGTCCCAGCGCGCCAGCGCTTCGTCGGACTGGCGGGGCGCGGTGTGCAGCGCGGACGCCTGGAGGGTGGCGGCGACGGTCAGTTCCAGGTTCTCCCTGGCGAGGGCCGGGATCAGGTACTTGTCGGAGATGACCTCGCCCTGCTCGGTCACCTTGATCTCGCCCTCCAGGGTGCCCCAGGGCTGCGCGAGGATCGCGTCGTGCGAGGGGCCGCCGCCGCGGCCGACGGTGCCGCCGCGGCCGTGGAAGAGGCGCAGCCGTACTCCGTAGCGGTGGGCGACGTCGCGCAGCCGGCGCTGGGCGCGGTGGATCTCCCACTGGCTGGTGGTGATGCCGCCGAACTTGGAGGAGTCGGAGTAGCCGAGCATGACCTCCTGGACGTCGCCGCGCAGTGAGACGAGCCGCCGGTAGGAGGGGTCGGCGAGCATCTCGTCGAGGATGATGTCGGCGGCGCGCAGTTCGTCGGTGGTCTCCAGGAGCGGCACGATGCCGATCTTGGCCCAGCCGGAGTGCAGGTCGAGCAGTCCGGCCTCGCGGGCGAGGACGGCGGCGGCGAAGACGTCGTCGGCGCCCTGGCACATCGAGATGATGTAGGACTCGATGACTTCGGGGCCGAAGCGTTCGAATGCCTGCT
>NZ_JAAPBF010000223.1 GCF_022695985.1 Streptomyces sp. NP-1717
TGCTCGGGCGGCTTGCGCATCCCTTGCTGCTGTTGCTGCTGGTTCTGCGCGGCGGCACGCGTCGCGGCGGCCAGCTTGGCGCGCAGGTCCTCGTTCTCACGAAGCAGGCGCGTCAGTTCGGCCTCGACCTCGTCTAGGAAGGCATCGACCTCGTCCTCGTCGTAGCCTTCTCGGAGGCGGACGGTCGTGAACTGCTTGTTCCGCACGTCCTCGGGGGTCAACGGCATCTCTTCTTCACCTCTACGTAGTCGTCGGCAGTCGGCAGGACCGTATCGTTCACATTGCCCTCGCAAGGCCACTGACGACCATGATGAGGATGTACACGATGATCATCAGAACGAAGAAGGACAGGTCGAGTGCCACGCCCCCGAGACGCAGCGGCGGAATGAACCGCCGCAGAAGCTTGAGCGGTGGATCGGTGACAGTGTAGGTGGCCTCCAGAACGACCACCATCGCCTTGCCGGGCTGCCATGAGCGGGCGAATTGGAAGACATAATCCATGACCAGCCGGAAGATCAGCACGATGAGGAAGCACACCAGCGCGATGTAGACCACCTGTAGCGCAACGCTCATCCCGCGCTTCCCTCTCCCCTGGTTTCTCTGGTTCCGGCCTCGCGGCCGGGTCGTTCCCGGTTGTCGTGTCTCAGCTCTGGTTGAAGAACCCGCCCTCTGCGATACGGGCCTTGTCCTCCGCCGTGACGTCGACGTTAGCAGGCGACAACAGGAACACCTTCTGCGTCACTCGCTCAATGCTGCCATGGAGACCGAAGACAAGTCCCGCGGCAAAGTCGACAAGTCGCTTCGCATCGGTGTCGTCCATCTCCGTCAAATTCATGATCACCGGGGTGCCCTCACGGAAGTGTTCCCCGATGGTACGGGCCTCGTTGTAGGTCCGCGGGTGCAAAGTGGTGATGCGGTACGGCTCTCGCTCGGACACGACCTTGGGCATGATCACTGGTGCGTTCTTCTCCAGGCTGGGGCGTTCAGGTGTGATGGATGCCACGGGGGCGATTCGGGCAGGACGTCCGCTTTCGGCCGCTACCGGCACCGGCTGACGCTCCCGTTCACGCTGCGGAGGCGGCTGTACCGCTCGTACTGGTTCGTCCCGTTCGACCTGGTGCACCGGCTGGTGGCGCCGGTGATCACGCTCGGGTTCGGGCTCGGGTTCGAAGTCGTCGTCGGGGTCGAAGCCCCGGCCGTCGTACCCATCGTCCTCCACGAGGCCGAGGTAGACCGCCATCTTGCGCATCGCGCCGGCCATGCTCTGAGTCCTCCGCTCTGTGGTGGATCGGCCTCGTCACCAAGTGCCCTCGATCCACTCGGTCCATCCACTTTTCGGTGGAAATGACCATATTTTCTGCTGTGGTCCGACTTGCTTCGCGACGTTACCCGAGCCGGGGGCGGACTCCGAGTACCGCCGTACCGACGCGCACATGTGTCGCTCCGGCCGCCACGGCTGCTTCGAGGTCCGCACTCATCCCTGCTGACACCATGTTCGCAGCAGGATGGTCCGCGCGCAGCAGGGATGACAATTCCAGCAGCCGCTCGAACGCGGCCTGTTCGCGATTCGCGTAAGGCCCGGCGAGGGGCGCGACGGTCATCAGACCATCCAGCCGCAGTCCCGGCGCCGCGGCCACCGCGGTCGCCAACTCCTCGACTCCGTCCGGGGCGACGCCGCCGCGTTCGCCGCGCGCACCCGAATCCGCGTCGAGCGCGACCTGGATGAGGGCTCCGACCTCACGCTCCGCGCGCACCGCGGCGGCGGACAGCGCCGAGACCAGCTTGAGCCGGTCGACAGACTGCACGACATCGGCGTAACCGACCACGGAACGGACTTTGTTGGTCTGCAACTGACCCACGAAGTGCCACGTCAGCGACAGATCCGCGCACGCGGCGGCCTTGGGCGCCGCGTCCTGGTCACGGTTCTCGGCGACGTGCCGCACCCCGAGTTCACTCAGCAGCCTGACGTCGGTGGCGGGGTAGGTCTTGGTGACCACGATCAGGGTCACCTCGTCCCGGTCGCGGCCGGCGGACGCGCAGGCGGACGCGATGCGCGCCTCCACCTTGTGAAGATTTTCGGCGAGTTCACTCGCGCGGTCCGTCATGACGCTCCCAGCCAGACATATCCGGCGAGCCGGCCGGTGGTGCGGTCGCGGCGGTACGAGAAGTGGTCGGCGGACTCGACGGTGCAGATCTCCGAGCGGTGCCGGTCCCCGATCCCGAGTGCGGCGAGCTGCGCGTGCACACCGGCGACGACGTCGACGGCGGGGGTGCCCCAACTCGTCTCGGCCCAGGACTCCGGTACGGCTTCCGCGACTTCGGCCCGCATGGCTTCGGGAACCTCGTAACAGCGCCCGCAGACAGCGGGTCCGGTCCGGGCGGTGATCCGGGCGGGGTCGGCGCCCCGTGCGACCATCGCCCCGACGGCCGCCGGGACGACTCCCGCGACCAGTCCGGGACGTCCGGCGTGCGCGGCGGCGGCGACTCCCGCCACCGGGTCGGCCAGCAGGACCGGGACGCAGTCCGCGGTGAGTACGGCGAGGGCGAGTCCGCGGCGCGTGGTGACCACGGCGTCGACCGCCGGGATCTCGTCCGACTCGCGCGCCCCCCACGGTTCTTCGACGAGGGCGACGTCGCGGCCGTGCACCTGGTTCATCCAGACGACGTCCGCCGCGTCGAGCCCGAGGGACTCGGCGGCGGCGGTCCGGTTGGCGCGGACGGCGGCGGGGTCGTCGCCGACCGCGCCGCCGAGGTTGAGCTGCTCGTACGGAGCGGCGCTCACTCCGCCCCACCGGTCGGTGAAGGCGAAATGGGCGCCGCTCGTGGAGGTCGAAGCGTCGTGCTGTCCTATCACTTCAAGAAGTCCGGAACATCCAGCTCCTCGGCCCCGGCGTCCTGGTACGGACGGGCCGGCGGGACGTGCGGCGGCGAAACCGGCGGCAGGTGCGTCTCGTTGACCGCCGGGGCCGGCTCGGGGGCGGGCGCCTCGTCACGCGAGGGGACCGTACCGAGTCCGCCGGCGGGGCGGCCCGAGTCGGACTCCGGGGCCGGTGCGCGGTACGACGGCTGGTCGTCCCGCTTGGCCGAGCTCAGCCCGGTCTCGCGGCGGGTCGGCGGCTGTCCGCCGTCGAAGCCGGCCGCGATCACGGTGACCCGCACCTCGTCACCGAGGGCGTCGTCGATGACGGCGCCGAAGATGATGTTGGCCTCGGGGTGCGCGGCCTCGCTCACCAGTTGCGCTGCCTCGTTGATCTCGAAGAGACCGAGGTCGGAGCCGCCGGAGATGGAGAGCAGCACACCGCGCGCGCCGTCGATGGAGGCTTCGAGGAGCGGCGAGGAGATCGCCATCTCCGCGGCGGCCACCGCGCGGTCGTCGCCGCGCGCCGAGCCGATTCCCATGAGGGCCGATCCGGCCTCGGACATCACGGACTTGACGTCGGCGAAGTCGAGGTTGATCAGGCCCGGCGTGGTGATGAGGTCGGTGATGCCCTGGACACCCGAGAGCAGGACCTGGTCCGCGGACTTGAAGGCGTCCAGGACGCTGACCTGACGGTCCGAGATGGACAGCAGACGGTCGTTGGGGATGACGATGAGGGTGTCGACCTCTTCGCGGAGTTCGGCGATGCCGTCCTCCGCCTGGTTCGCGCGCCTGCGGCCCTCGAAGGTGAAGGGGCGGGTGACGACGCCGATGGTGAGGGCGCCGAGCGAGCGGGCGATGTTGGCGACGACGGGAGCGCCGCCGGTGCCGGTTCCACCGCCTTCGCCGGCGGTGACGAAGACCATGTCGGCCCCCTTGAGGACCTCTTCGATCTCCTCGCGGTGGTCCTCTGCCGCCTTGCGGCCGACTGCCGGGTTCGCGCCGGCGCCGAGGCCACGGGTGAGTTCGCGGCCGACGTCGAGTTTGACGTCGGCGTCGCTCATCAACAGGGCTTGTGCGTCGGTGTTGATCGCGATGAACTCGACGCCCTTGAGGCCGACCTCGATCATTCGGTTGATGGCATTGACACCACCGCCGCCGACACCGATGACCTTGATGACTGCGAGGTAGTTCTGCGGTGCTGCCACGTCGAAGGCCTCTCGCCTCGAGTTACGTGTCGCCGCTTCGCTGTTGTCGCGAGGCGACGACTGATGCCGATGGGACGGTCCGGACGCCGACCCGAACCCTAACCTTGAAGTTTAGGGTTACCAGAGTGTCTGCTTCTTGGACTCTTCCGAACAGGACACTAAGTCGACACGTGGCGCACGTTCAACGAACACGCCGAACCTCCCGTTTTTCTTTTCACCCTATGTGATCACGCACGGGACTGACCAACCAGGGTCCTGGTCAGCACATATACGCGTCAACTCCCTGATACGGAAGGGGCGGTGGGCGCACTCACATCGAAGTGCGCCGCCTTCGGAACTGCTTTCATGAGAGCGGTGAGAGCCCGCGCCTTCGCGGTGCCGTCCTCGCCGCTCCCCCACATCACCGTGCGCCCGCCGCTCAACTCCAGCGAGATGGAGTCGTACGAACGGACCTTCATGACCTTGGTGTCCCGCGCGACTTCGGCCGGGAGTTCGTCCCGGACGCGTACCGCTTCGGACATCAGACGAGCGGCTGTGAAGCGTCGCACACTCGGGGACTGATCCACCGTCAATTCCAGCAGCGGTACGCCCTTCGGGGCCTTCTCGACGGTGGCGAATCGTACGCCCTTCGCGTCCACTTCGATGAAGTTTGCGCCCTTTTCGATAAGCAGCGCGGGCTTTCGCTCCGTCACTTTCAGACCGATGCCGTTCGGCCATGACCGTGTCACATCCACCGAGTCGATACGCGGCAGCTTCTGGCGAAGTCGGCGCTCAATCGCATCCGTGTCGACGGAAATCAGCGGACCGGAGATCGGAACTGCCGCCGCGGCTTCCACCTCGGCGGGCTTCAGCGCCTGAGTACCCGAAGTCCGCACCTGCTCGACACGCAGCCACGGAGAGCCGTAAAGCAGCCAGATTCCACCGGCGCCGAGTGCGATCGCCGAAGTGAGAAGAAGCAGAAAACGGCGTCCGGACAGCCGGAACCGACGAGCCGGGGGGCGGCCCGAACGGGCGCGGCCGGATTCCGATTCGGCACTTGCCGCGCCTCGCTCGGCGGTCGTCGGTCCGGCCACTGACCCCTGCCTTCCTATGCCTGACGGCGCGCTGCGACCGCCTCGTACACCATGCCGACGAGCAGCTCGTCCGCGTCCCTGCGGCCGAACTCGGCGGCCGCGCGGGACATCTCGTACAGCCGGTGCGGGTCGGACAGCACCGGCAGCACATGGCCCTGGACCCATTCGGGCGTCAGTTCGGCGTCGTCGACCAGCAGTCCGCCGCCGGCCTTCACCACCGGCTGGGCGTTGAGCCGCTGTTCGCCGTTGCCGACGGGCAGCGGTACGTAGGCGGCCGGGAGCCCGACGGCGGAGAGTTCGGCGACGGTCATCGCGCCGGCGCGGCAGAGCATCATGTCCGCCGCGGCGTAGGCGAGATCCATCCGGTCCACATACGGTACCGGGATATAAGGCGGCATTCCCGGCATGTTGTCCACGCGCGGCATTTCATTCTTCGGTCCGACCGCGTGCAGAATCTGGATCCCGGAGCGCTGGAGCAGCGGCGCGGCCTGCTGGACCACCTCGTTGAGCCTGCGGGCGCCCTGCGAGCCGCCGGAGACCAGCAGCGTCGGCAGGTTGGGGTCGAGCCCGAAGGCGGCGCGCGCCTCGGGGCGCACCCGTGCCCGGTCGAGGGTGGCGATGGTGCGGCGCAGCGGGATGCCGATGTAGCGGGCGCCGCGCAGCTTGCTGTCCGGGGTGGAGACGGCGACGGCCGCCGCGTACCGCGAACCGATCTTGTTGGCGAGGCCGGGGCGGGCGTTGGCCTCGTGCACGACGATCGGCACCCCGAGCCGCTTGGCGGCGAGATAGCCGGGCAGCGCGACGTAGCCGCCGAAGCCGACGACGCAGTCCGCCTTCGTACGCTCCAGGATCTGCTCGGCGGCCTTGATGGTGCCGCGCAGCCGGCCGGGGACGGTGATCAGTTCAGGGGTGGGTTTGCGCGGCAGCGGGACGGCGGGGATGAGCGCCAGCTCGTACCCCCGCTCGGGCACCAGCCTGGTCTCGAGTCCGCGCTCCGTGCCCAGGGCCGTGATCCCCACGGTGGGGTCCTGCCTCCGCAGGGCGTCCGCGAGGGCGAGCGCGGGCTCGATGTGGCCGGCGGTCCCCCCACCGGCGAGTACGACATGCACCGAAATTCACCGCTCTCCGGACGGACGCTTCTTGACGCGCCGTCTCATCGTCTTCCATCTCACGCCGGGCCTTCGCATGGCCAGGGCCGCTTTCGCGGCGGGATCCTCTCGCGCGAACGCGATCAGCAGCCCGACAGCGAACATGGTCGGCAGCAGGGCTGAGCCTCCGTAGGAGAACAGCGGGAGCGGGACTCCGGCGATCGGCAGCAGACCGAGCACCGCGCCGACGTTGACCACGGCCTGCGCCGTGATCCACGTGGTCACGCCTCCCGCCGCGTACCTCACGAAGGGGTCCTCCGTGCGTCCGGCCACGCGGATACCCGCATAGCCTAGAGCCGCGAACAGGGCGAGTACCGACAGCGTCCCCGCCAGCCCCAGTTCCTCCCCGGTGATGGCGAAGATGAAGTCGGTGTGAGGTTCTGGGAGTTGGCCCCATTTTTCCACACTCGCGCCGAGTCCGGAACCGAACCATCCGCCGGAGGCCAGCGCGTAGATGCCGTGCACGGCCTGCCAGCACTGGTCGCCGGGGCCGGGGTCCGTGGCGCCGATGCAGGCGAGCCTGGACATGCGGTTGGGGCTGGTCTTGATGAGGACGACGCCGAGGGCGACGGTGACGGCGAGCACGCCGCCGAAGAGCCGCGTGGGTGCCCCCGCCAGCCACAGCAGTCCGAAGAGGATCGCGGCGAGGATGATGGCGGTGCCCATGTCGCCGCCGAGCATGATCAGTCCGAGCAGCATGAAGGCGACCGGGACGAGCGGCACCAGCAGGTGTTTCCACTGGGTCAGCAGCCGCTTGTCATGTTTGCGGGCGAGCAGATCGGCGCCCCACAGGATCAGGGCCAGCTTGCCGAACTCGCTGGGCTGGAGCTGGAAGGGACCGCCGAGATAGATCCAGTTCCGGTTGCCGTTGACCGCGTGCCCTATCCCCGGGACCTGCACGAGGACCATCAGGAAGACGGCGCCGACCAGCAGCGGGTAGGACAGCGCGCGGTGCAGTTTGCCGGGCATCCGGGAGGCGATGAGCATGAGTGCGGCGCCGATGACCGCGGCCAGGAACTGTTTGCGGAAGAAATACGATCCGGGCAGCGAGAGCTCCAGCGCCTTGATCATCGAGGCGCTGTAGACCATCACCAGACCGAGCGCGGTGAGCAGCAGCCCGGCGCCGAAGATCAGGTAGTACGCGGTGAGCGGGCGGTCCCAGGCGCGGCGGGCGCGCTCGTACATCCGCCGTACGCGGTTGCCCGAAGGCGGGCGGGGCAGTCCGGCGCCGGAGCCGCCACGGGCGGCGGGAGCGCGCCGTACGGCCGCTCCGGGGGCCCGGCCGCGCAGGGCGAGACCCGGCAGCCGCGGCGCCCGCGCGGGCGCCGTGACGGCACCCGCGGCCCCTCCCGGCAGGGCGAGGGCCGGCGGTCCGAAGGACGGTGCGGTGAACGGCGGCGCGGCGGCGCGGAACCGCTCGCCCGCCGAAGGGCGCGCGCGACGCGGGGCGTCGCCCGCGGTGTCGTCGGCCGGCATCTTCGCTGTCCCCTCCAAGTCGTGCGCGCGCGACCGGCCGGTGGGGCTGTCGCGGCCCGCGCTCGCGGGGCTGTCGGCCGATCGGTCAGGCGTGCTCGGCGGCGAGTGCGCGGACCGCGTCCGCGAACGCCTCGCCCCGCTTGTTGTAGTTGACGAACATGTCCATCGAGGCACAGGCGGGGGCCATCAGGACGGTGTCCCCGGACTTCGCGAGGCGCGCCGCCGCCCGGACCGCCGCGGACATCGCACCAGTGTCCGTCTGTTCGAGGTCCACGACCGGGACTTCGGGGGCGTGTCGCGTGAGGGCTTCGCGGATCAGCGCGCGGTCGCGGCCGATGAGGACCACGCCGCGCAGCCGCTTCGCGGACTTCTCGACCAGTTCGTCGAAGGACGCGCCCTTGGCGAGGCCGCCGGCGATCCAGACGATCGGGTCGTAGGCCGCCAGGGACGCCTCGGCGGCATGGGTGTTGGTGGCCTTGGAGTCGTCGATGTAGCTGACGTCCGCGACGTCAGCTACATGCTCGATGCGGTGCGGGTCGGGGCGGAAGGCGCGCAGTCCGTCGCGTACGGCGGCGGGTGCGACTCCGTAGGCGCGGGCGAGGGCCGCCGCCGCGAGGGCGTTGGCGATGTTGTGCGGGGCCGGCGGGCTGACGTCCGCGACCTCGGCCAGCTCCTGGGCCTGCTCGCTCCGGTTCTCGACGAAGGCCCGGTCGACCAGGAGGCCCTCCACGACGCCGAGTTGGGAGGGTCCCGGGGTGCCGAGGGTGAAGCCGATCGCGCGGCAGCCCTCCTCGACGTCGGCCGCGCGCACGAGGTCCTCGGTCACCTTGTCGGCGGCGTTGTAGACGCAGGCGACGGTGTTGCCCTCGTAGACCCGGCCCTTGGCGGCGGTGTACGCCTCCATGGAGCCGTGCCAGTCGAGGTGGTCGGGCGCGATGTTGAGGACGGCTCCGGAGTGGGCGCGCACGCTGGGGGCCCAGTGGAGCTGGTAGCTGGAGAGTTCGACGGCGAGGACGTCGTACTTCTCGCGGCCGTCGTCGCCGGGCAGGACCGCGTCGAGCAGCGAGACGCCGATGTTGCCGACGGCCTCGGTACGCAGGCCCGCCGCCCGGAGGATCGCGGCGAGCATCCGGACGGTCGTGGTCTTGCCGTTGGTGCCGGTGACCGCCAGCCAGGGCGCGGCGCCGGGGCCCCTGAGCTGCCAGGCGAGTTCGACGTCTCCCCAGACCGGTACGCCCGCTTCGGCGGCGGCCAGGAAGAGGGGCTTGTCGGGCTGCCAGCCGGGCGCGGTGACGACGAGTTCGGTTCCCTCGGGGAGGGTCGCGCCGTCGCCGAGCCGTACGGTGACGCCCGTCCCGGCCAGTTCGGCGGCCTGAGTACGGGCGCGCTCGTCGTCGCCGTCGTTGACGACCGTGACGTCGGCGCCCAGGTCCCGCAGGGTGCGGGCCGCCGGGATCCCGGAGACTCCGAGACCGGCGACGGTGACCCGCCTGCCCTGCCACCGGGCGCGGAGCCCGGCGGCGTCGGCCGGCTGACGGCCGCTCACTTGTCGGCCGCCCAGCCCGCGTAGAAGAGTCCGAGGCCGACGATCACGCACATGCCCTGGATGATCCAGAAGCGGACCACGACAAGGACTTCGGACCACCCCTTGAGTTCGAAGTGGTGCTGGAGCGGGGCCATCCGGAAGACGCGCTTGCCGGTGAGCCGGAACGAACCGACCTGGATCACCACGGACATGGTGATGAGGGCGAAGAGGCCGCCGAGCAGGGCGATCAGGAGTTCGGTGCGGGAGCAGATGGCGAGGCCGGCGAGGGCGCCGCCGAGCGCCAGCGAGCCGGTGTCGCCCATGAAGATCTTGGCGGGTGAGGTGTTCCACCACAGGAAGCCGAAGCAGGAGCCCATGAGGGCGGAGGCGACGACGGCGAGGTCGAGCGGATCTCGTACCTCGAAACAGGCCGCGGGGTTGGTGAGGGTCAGCGCGTTGGCGCAGGACTCCTGGAACTGCCAGAGGCCGATGAACGTGTAGGCGCCGAAGACCATCACCGAGGCGCCGGTGGCCAGGCCGTCCAGACCGTCCGTCAGGTTCACGCCGTTGGACATCGCGAGAATCATGAACAGCGCCCAGACCACGAACAGCACCGGTCCGATGGACCAGCCGAAGTCCGTGACGAAGGAGAGCTTGGTGGAGGCCGGGGTGTTGCCGCGGAGGTCGGCGAACTGGAGCGAGAGCACCGCGAAGGTGATGCCGACGATCAGCTGTCCGGCCATCTTCGCCTTGGCCCGCAGGCCCAGCGAACGCTGCTTGACGATCTTGATGTAGTCGTCCAGGAAGCCGACGAGGCCCATTCCCGCCATCAGGAACAGGACGAGCACACCGGAGAAGGTGGGGTCCTCTCCGGTGATCACCTTCGCCAGGGCGTAGGCGATCAGCGTGGCCAGGATGAAGGCGATGCCGCCCATCGTGGGCGTGCCCTGCTTGCTGCCGTGGCTGCGCGGGCCGTCGTCCCGGATGAACTGGCCGTAACCCTTGCGGGCCAGCAGCTTGATCAGCAGCGGCGTACCGATCAGGGTCAGGAAGAGCCCGATGGCTCCCGCGAAGAGGATCTGCCTCATCGGCCGGAGACCTCACCCTCGACTGCGTTCTCGAGCAGTGCCTGGGCGACCCGCTCCAGTCCGGCCGACCTGGAAGCCTTCACCAGCACGACGTCTCCCGAACGCAGTTCACTGCGCAACAGATCGACCGCCGCCTGCGCGTCGGACACGTGCACCGACTCCTCACCCCACGAACCCTCGTTGTAGGCGCCCAGTTGCAGCCAGGACGCTTCCCTGCCCCCGACTGCGACGAGCTTGCTGACGTTGAGCCGGACGGCGAGCCGTCCGACCGCGTCGTGCTCGGCGAGCGCCTCGTCACCGAGTTCGGCCATCGGGCCGAGCACCGCCCACGTGCGTCCGCCGGTTTCCCTGGCGGCACCGCCCATGGCGACCAGCGCGCGGAGCGCTGCCCTCATGGAATCGGGGTTCGCGTTGTAGGCGTCGTTGACGATCGTCACGCCGTCCGCGCGCTCGGTGACCTCCATACGCCAGCGGGAGAGGGTCTCCGCCTCGGAGAGCGCCAGGGCGATCTCGTCGACGGACATGCCCAACTCATGGGCGACGGCGGTCGCGGCGAGCGCGTTCGACACGTGGTGCTCACCGTACAGCCGCAGCGTCAGCTCGCTGCACCCGGTGGGTGTTCGAAGGCGGAAGGAGGGTCTGCCGAGTCCGTCGATGTGCACGTTCTCTGCCCGTACGTCTGCTTCGTCGGACTCTCCGAACAGCACGACGCGCGCCTTGGTGCGGGATGCCATGGCGCGTACGAGGGGGTCGTCGGCGTTCAGGACCGCGACGCCGCCGTCCTCGGCGGACGGCAGGGACTCGACCATCTCGCCCTTGGCCTGGGCGATCTGCTCGCGTCCGCCGAACTCGCCGATGTGGGCGGTGCCGACGTTCAGCACGAGGCCGATCCTCGGGGGGACGAGACCGGTGAGATAGCGGATGTCACCGATGTAGCGCGCCCCCATCTCCAGGACGAGGAAGCGGGTGTCCTCGGCGGCGCGCAGCGCGGTGAGCGGGAGCCCGATCTCGTTGTTGAGATTCCCGTCGGGCCAGACGGTGGGGCCCTGGAGCCGCAGGAGTTGGGCGATGAGGTCCTTGGTGCTGGTCTTGCCCGACGATCCGGTGAGCGCGACGGTCGTGGCGCCGGTGCGCTCCACGACGGCGCGTGCGAGGGCGCCGAGGGCCTGCACGACGTCCTCGACGACGATGGCGGGGACCCCGACGGGCCGGGTGGCCAGCACGGCGGTGGCGCCCGCCTCGACGGCCCGGCGGGCGTAGTCGTGGCCGTCGACGTTCTCGCCGGCGAAGGCGGCGAAGAGGCTGCCGTCCGCGACCTGGCGGGAGTCGATGACGACGGGGCCGGTGACGTGGGCGGTCGGATCGGGTATGTCGTGCGACTGCCCGCCGACGATGGTGGCGATCTCGGCGAGGGAGAGGGTGATCACGTGGACCGTCCGGCGAATGGAGGGCGGGTGAGGGATGGCGGCGCGTGCGGAGCGGGGGTC
>NZ_JAAPBF010000224.1 GCF_022695985.1 Streptomyces sp. NP-1717
TGCCGACCGTCTCCGAATCCGGCGCGGCGGACGCGGTGCGCCCGGCGCCGCCCGAACCGGCTGTCGGGGGCCGTGCCGAGCGGCGTAAGGCGGCCAAGGGGGGCCGTGGACGCGGCCGTAGGCGCTCGGAGGGCCCGGGGAGCCCCGGGAGCGCACCGGACGCCTCAGCGCCCGCCAGGCCCCTCTCCCGCGTCGAGGCGCGGCGTGCGGCCCGTGCTCTCAAGGACAGTCCGGGAGTGATCCTCAGCCGCGCGGTCGGCGAGATCTTCATCAGCCTCGGTGTGCTGATGCTGCTGTTCGTCACGTACCAGCTCTGGTGGACGAACATCCAGGCCGATCTGTACGCGGGCAAGGAGACGGACAAGATCCAGGACGGCTGGGCGAAGGGCCGTCAGCCCGGAGCCTTCGAGCCCGGCCAGGGGTTCGCGATCATGCACATCCCCAAGCTCGACGTGGTCGTTCCGATCGCCGAGGGAATCGACAAGGCGAAGGTCCTGGACCGCGGCATGGTCGGCCACTACTCGGAGGGCCGGCTCAAGACGGCGATGCCGTCCGACAAGCAGGGCAACTTCGCGGTCGCCGGACACCGCAACACCCACGGTGAGCCCTTCCGGTACATCAACCGCCTGGAGCCCGGCGACAAGATCGTCGTGGAGACGCAGGACTCCTACTTCACGTACGACATGGCGAGCATCCTCCCGCAGACCGCCCCGTCGAACATCGGTGTGATCGGTCCCGTGCCGCCCGGTTCCGGATTCTCGGAGCCCGGGAGATACATCACGTTGACCACGTGTACGCCGGAATTCACCAGTACGTATCGAATGATCGTGTGGGGCAAGATGGTTGAGGAACGGCCACGCGGCAAGGGAAAGCCCGACGCTCTCGTCGGCTGAACGGATCGCGGCGAAGACCAGGGACCAGGGGACGGGTGCTGTGGCAGCGGGAACAGGGCACGACGACGGGCGTGCGAGCACACCCGGAGAAGACGGAAAAAACGATACATCCGCGACAACCGGGGTGGCCGAGCCCGCGTCCGGGAGTCCGGAACCCGGGCCCTCCGAACCCGGGCCGTCGGGGCCCGAATCCTCGGACTCCGAGCCCGAGCCCGCTCCCGCGCCCGCCCGACCGCGGCGCGGACGTGCCGCCGCCGCCGTCAGCGTCTTCGGTGAACTGCTCATCACCGCGGGCCTGGTGCTCGGTCTCTTCGTCGTCTACTCGCTGTGGTGGACGAACGTCCTGGCCGACCGCGAGGCCACGAAGCAGGGCAACGAGGTACGTGACGGCTGGGCCCACGGCCGTGGCGGCCCCGGCGCCCTGGACGTGAAGAACGGCATCGGCTTCCTGCACGTGCCCGCGATGAGCGGCGACGAGATCCTCGTGAAGAAGGGCACGGACCCCAAGTCCCTCAACAACGGCGTCGCCGGCTACTACACCGACCCGGTGAAGTCCGCGCTGCCCGAGGACGAGAAGGGGAACTTCTCGCTGGCCGCGCACCGCGACGGGCACGGGGCGAAGTTCCACAACATCCACAAGCTCAGGACCGGTGACTCGATCGTCTTCGAGACGAAGGACACCTGGTACGTCTACAAGGTCTTCAAGGACCTCCCGAAGACCTCGAAGTACAACGTGGACGTCCTCCGGCCGGTCCCCAAGGAGTCGGGCAAGAAGAAGCCCGGCCGCTATCTGACCCTCACGACGTGCACGCCCGTCTACACGTCCGACTACCGCTACATCGTGTGGGCCGAGCTGGAGCGCACGGAGAAGGTCGACGGCGACCGGACGAAGCCGCCGGAGCTGGGCTGAGTCGAGTCGTGCGGATGTGACGCGAAGGCACCCGCCACCCTCTTCAGAGCACTTCTCACGCACTGATGGTGAATCAGTGATCGCCACTGAAAGGGCATCTGGTGGCGTTCGGTGGCCCGGTTGCAAGGCGGAGCCTGAGTCGTGGCACGGAGCCGCGCTGCGTTTCTGCGGGCGCTGGGCGTAGATGAGAATTTGGGCATGCGAAGTGGTCAGAAGCCTTCGCGTAAAGTTCGGATACCAAGGTGCTGTTGCGGTGTGGGCGGTCAAAGGAGATTTCCCGTCCTCTGAATGGTGTCGAGCCACACAAGAGGTCCCGGCAGCAACAGCTTCCGGGACCTCTTGTGTGGCTACTGATGGAATCTGGTCGCAATCAGTTCTACGTTTGCGGCCGGTTGATTCCTGTACTTAGAGGCTCGCCCTATGATGGCTGCCCGAAGCATGGAACTTGGCTACCCCCGGCTACGACGGACTAGAAGATTCGCGTCGGTCGAATCAGTCGAAGTCTGCTAGCCATCTTTTGATCTCCAGTTCAATCGGCAGGGGGGAATTCTTGCCTGACGATTTTCATCCGCAGTGAACAGCGCCGGTGTCGCGGTTAGCGGCCACCGTGGTGTTATTCGGGTTGGTAACCCCTCCCGAAAGGCGGACGCAGCGTCCACTCATCGACGTGACTGAGACAGGACCGGCGTAAGTGTAGTAGCTGTCCCAATCCTGTACGCTGCCACCGCTCGCTGCGCAATAAGCACCAGGCGGCGCGGAAGCTTCGCAGCGAATAATGTGAATCCTTATGGGCTTCTTCACGGAAGAGCCAAAGTATGTGTCGACCGTTACCGCACAGTTAGTCCCGCCATTGGCGGTGCTGTAGTAGAGCTGAATTTCTCCGTACTTTGTTCCCCCTGAGGTGGAAACATTGTACGTGTCGATCAGGGACCCGCTGCAACCGTAACCGGCTGCACTTGCTGCTGGTGCGGATATCATCCCGCCGCCCAAAATTAGCAATAGGGATGTCAGCAGCATCCAGGTTCTCTTCATTTTTTGATCAATTCCTTTCTTTGGGTGAGGTAATGATCGGAAACATCTGACGGTTTGTCAAGAGTGCCTTTTTGTATGGTTATAGCCGGGATATACGTTCATGGGTAAGCTGATATGGGTTATATATTTTCTTGTGGTGTTAAATCTGCAATATTAACAAGTTCGCCATTTGGGCTGAATGCCGAGCATGCAGTTTTCGCCAGCCTCGCCGTGGCTGCCATGACCGATCACCACGACGGCGAGTACCCGGGGCAGGTTCGCGTTGTTGGCGGCATTGTCCGCCGCGGCAAGCAGGGGACACGGGGCCGGACTTGGCCGCCTTGCGTGGACGCTGGTGCAAACCAAGTACGACGCGTCAGTTCATGGCTGTCGGACGCCTTTCCACTGCTCGGCGGCGGCACGGTGTTGCCGTCACCGGCCGTTCGGCCGGGACCGGCGGACCGTCGCAGCTCGGCAGAGGACGCCAGATGCCCGGTGCACTGCAGGCGCGCCCTTGAGTAGGCAGAAAGGGTTGTACAGATCCGGGCCTGCGGCGGTTGGCGGAGATCTTAATCTGAGGTGGCCCGGGGGTGAGTTGCGCATGTACCACTGACGTTGATGGGCGGGCGGCCCCTGGCCTCAGGGTCGGCGATGACGCGTCGGGGGATGAGTAACGACGTCCAGGTGTTGCCGCCGGGGGCCGCGTTCGTTGGACTGGGTAGCTCGTGCGGTCAGGCACTCGGTTCACGAGAGGGTGCGTCCGGCTTTGGGCCAGTGCGGCGTCGATCTCGGCCGACCACTGTGAGGTACACGCCGCGACACTGCGTCAGTACCCACGAAGGGTCACAACCCCACCCAACAACGGGCACTCCGTCTCCTAGCGGGGCGCCCATCTCACCAACGCCGAAGTGGACTTGATGCGCCTCTTGGAGGAATCCGGCTATCCCCGCTGGCGCGACCAGATCAGAGCGACTGGAGGACGTGCCGCCGGGTCTACCTGTCTCGCCTAACCGCAGCTCCGAACTGCCAAACGGGCACGGTCCGGATAACCAGCAGCCGGACAGCCGTTCTACGCCCGGCTGTCCGGACCATGCCGTCCACGTTCAGTCACACGCCCATGGCGATGAGGTTGGAAACCGCTTCACCTTGGATCCAAGGTGAAGCGGTTTCTTCACCTCTTCAGGAGGTGCCGGCCTCAGTCGTCGCCCCGGGAGTTGCCAGGACCACCGATGAAGCCTCCGTTGTCACCGCCGCCCCCATTGTTCCCGCCCACGGGGGCCACGAACAGCGTCACCGTGCTGCCCTTGTCGACCGGCTGGCCACCGGGCGGATTGGTTCCGATCACCCGCGCGTTCGGGTCGCCCGGCGAGTTCGGCGCCAGTGCGACCACCAGATCCAGGCCCTCCAGTTGGGCCTTTGCCTCGGCGACTGTCTTGCCCGTGAGGTCACCGGGGATCTGGACCTTCTCCGGCTGCGCCGGCCCCTTCGAGACCTGGAGCGTGACCTGACTGTTCTTGGGCGCCTTGGCGTTGCCCTCCGGGGTCTGGCCGACGACGGTGTTCGCCGGCTTCTCGGAGTCCACCTCGGTACGCGCGACCGTGAAGCCGAGCGTTTCGAGCTGGCTCTTCGCCGCGTCGAAGGTCTGGTCGATGACGGACGGCACCGTCTCCTGCGCCTGCTTGGCGACGGAGAGCGTGACAGTCGCGCCCTTCTCGGCCTCGGAACCGCCGGCCGGCTTCTGCGAGACGACCGTTCCGGGGTCCTGGTCGCTCTCGACCTGCTTGGTCTCGACCTTGAACTCGGCGTCCTGAAGAGTCTTCGTCGCGTCCTCGACGGTCTCGTCGGCGACGTCGGGCACCTGGACCTTCGGCGCGCCCTCGGAGACGACCACCTGGATGGTGTCGCCCTGGTTCATCTCTCCGCCGGACGCGGGGGTCTGGGAGCAGATGGCGCCCTTGGGCTGGTCGCAGCGTTCCGTCCCGGACTGCGCGACCTCGACCGACGCGTTGCCCGCCAGCACTCTGGCGTCCTTCAGTGTCTCCCCCACGAGCTGCGGCACGGCGATCCGCTCCGAGCCGCCGGAGTCGCCGCCGAAGACCGCCTTGCCGATCAGGATGGCTCCCGCGAGCACCAGGATGCCCGCGACGACCAGCAGGATTGTCGAGGTGTTGGACTTCTTCTGCCGGCGCCGGTCGGGACGGTCGTCGTAGTTGCCGTAGCCGCCGTCGTCGGGGTTGACCGGCGGCATCATCGACGTCTGGCCGCCGCCGGGCGGGGTGGCGCGCAGCGCCGTGGTGGGCTGGTCGTCGGAGCCGTAGCCGCCCGCGTAGCCGACCGCGCCCATCGCCGCCGTGGCCGCGACGGGCTGGCCATCGAGGCATGCCTCGATGTCGGCGCGCATCTCGTCCGCGGACTGGTAGCGGTAGTCCGGGTCCTTGACCAGGGCCTTCAGTACGATCGCGTCCATCTCGGGCGTGATCTCGGGGTCGAAGGTGCTCGGCGCCTGCGGCTCCTCCCGTACGTGCTGGTACGCGACGGCCACCGGTGAGTCACCGATGAACGGGGGGCGCACCGTCAGCAGCTCGTAGAGCAGACAGCCGGTCGAGTACAGGTCGGAGCGCGCGTCGACCTGCTCGCCCTTGGCCTGCTCGGGGGAGAGGTACTGCGCGGTGCCGATGACCGCGGACGTCTGGGTCATCGTCATGCCGGAGTCGCCCATGGCGCGGGCGATGCCGAAGTCCATGACCTTGACCTGGCCGGTGCGCGTCAGCATGACGTTGGCCGGCTTGATGTCGCGGTGGACGATCTGGGCGCGGTGCGAGTACTCCAGCGCCTGGAGGATCCCCACGGTCATCTCCAGCGTGCGCTCGGGCAGGAGTCTGCGCCCGGAGTGCAGGAGTTCACGCAGGGTCGACCCGTCGACGTACTCCATCACGATGTACGGGATGGACACCCCGTCGACGTAGTCCTCGCCCGTGTCGTAGACGGCGACGATCGCGGGGTGGTTGAGCGAGGCGGCCGACTGGGCCTCACGGCGGAACCGGGCTTGGAAGGACGGGTCGCGGGCGAGGTCGGCCCGCAGCGTCTTCACAGCGACGGTGCGGCCGAGCCGGGTGTCGTGCGCGAGGTACACCTCGGCCATGCCACCACGGCCGAGCACCGAGCCCAGCTCGTACCGGCCGCCGAGGCGACGCGGCTCTTCCATACTGTTCCAGCCCTCTCCGTCTGTCCCGACCGCACCGGTGTGCGGTCCGGCGGTGTGCTGTTCGCGCATACGCTACCGGGCACGCCGCATCCGGTCCGACCGTCCCTGGTAGCTGATACAGGACTGGTACTTGAATGGTCACATATCGGGCGCAAATGCTCGGCGTGCTGGTGGTGAGACGGGTCACGGTGCGGCACGGGTACCCGAATTCGGACGGTGCCGGAATTCCGCGGCTGTGCCCTACCGGGTTCGATGTATGGGGAAACTTTTCCCGCCGCAATCGGGAGCCCGCCGTTTATCGGTAGGACGCTCCGCCGCCCGGACCGGAAATGGCCCGGACAGCTTCCACAGCTGTCCGGGCCACCACGGGAATGTCCCGACTACTTCTTGCTGTCGATCACGGCCTTCATGACGTCCTTGGCGATCGGGGCCGCGAGACCACCGCCGGAGATGTCGTCGCGGGTCGCGTCGCTGTCCTCGACGACGACCGCGACCGCGACCGGCGACCCGTTCTCGCCCTTGGCGTAGGAGATGAACCAGGCGTACGGGTTCTTGCTGTTGTTCTCGCCGTGCTGCGCCGTACCGGTCTTGCCGCCCACGGTCACGTTGGGGATCTGCGCGTTCCTGCCCGTGCCCTCGTCGACGACCGTCTCCATCATCTCCTGGAGCATCTGCGCGTGCTCCTGGCTGAGGGGCTGGCCCATCTCCTCGGCCTCGGTCTTCTTTATCACGTCCAGGTTCGGCGCTTCGAGCTGGTCGATCATGTACGGCTTCATCAGCTTGCCGTCATTGGCGACGGCGGAGGCGACCATGGCCATCTGGAGCGGAGTGGTACGGGTGTCGAACTGACCGATGGACGAGAGCGCGGTCTGCGAATCGTTCAATTCCTCGGGAAAGATCGAGGCGTTGGCGCGGACCGGGACGAACTGCTCCTGATTGAAACCGAATTTCTTCGCGGTCTCCAGCATTTTGTCCTTGCCGACGTTATAGCCGAGCTTGCCGAAGACGGTGTTGCAGGAGACCCGCAGCGCTTCCCTGAGCGTCGCGTCCTTGCAGGGGATGTTGCCCTCGTTCACCAGCTCCGTCGTCGTGCCCGGCATGGTCCACGGGAGCGGGGAGTCCGTCTTGGCGTTGATGTCGTCGACGACACCGTGCTCCAGCGCAGCGGCGGCCGTGACGACCTTGAACGTGGAGCCGGGCGGATACGTCTCACGCAGCGCGCGGTTCAGCATCGGCTTGTCGGCGTCCTTGCCGAGCTTGTTCCAGGACTTCTCGTCCTTGGCGCCGTAGCCGGCGAAGGAGGAGGGGTCGTACGAGGGGGTGGAGGCCAGCGCGAGGATCTTGCCGGTCCCGGGCTCCAGGGCGACGACGGCGCCCTTCTTCTTGCCCAGTCCCTCGAAGGCGGCCTTCTGCGCGGCGCCGTTGAGGGTGGTGACGACGTTGCCGCCCTTGGCCTCGTCACCGGTGAACATCGCCATGGTGCGGTCGAAGAAGAGCTGGTCGTCGTTGCCGGTGAGGATGCCGTCCTCGATGTTCTCGATCTGCGAGGCGCCGAACGCCTGCGAGGCGTAACCGGTGACCGGCGCCCACATCGGGCCGTCGAGGTAGGTCCGCTTGAACGCGAAGTCGGTGTCGTCCGTCTTCGCCGATCCGGTGATGGGCTTGCCGTCGACGACGATGTTGCCGCGCTCGCTGGCGTACCGCTCGATCAGGACGCGGCGGTTGCGCTCGTGGCTGTTCAGCTCGTCCGCCTCCACGTACTGGAGCCAGTTGGTGCGCAGCAGCAGGGCCAGGACGAGCAGTCCGCAGAAGATCGCGATGCGTCGCAGGGGCTTGTTCACGGTCGGACCACCTGGGTCATCTCGGCGTCGGTTGACGGGGCGGGCGCCGGGGCCGGGCGGCGCGCGGTGTCGCTGATCCTGATGAGAATGCCGATCAGGGCCCAGTTGGCGATCACCGACGAACCACCGGCCGCGACGAACGGCATCGTCATACCGGTCAGCGGGATGAGGCCCATGACGCCGCCGGCGACGACGAAGACCTGGATGGCGAAGGCGCCGGAGAGGCCGATGGCCAGGAGCTTGCCGAAGGGGTCGCGGGCGGCGAGCGCGGTCCGTACGCCGCGCTCCACGATCAGGCCGTAGATCAGCAGGAAGGCCATCGTGCCCGCGAGCCCGAACTCCTCGCCGACGGTGGAGAGGATGAAGTCGGAGTTGGCCGCGAAGCCGATCAGGTCGGAGTTGCCCTGTCCGAGCCCGGTACCGAGCGTGCCGCCGGCGCCGAACGACATCAGCGCCTGGCCGACCTGCTCGCTCTGGTCCCAGGTGGCCTGGGCGAAGGGGTTGAGCCAGAACTCGACGCGCTGCTGGACGTGCGGCTCGAACGTGGCGACACCGACCGCGCCCGCCGCCGACATCACGAGGCCGAAGATGATCCAGCTCGTGCGTTCGGTGGCGACGTACAGCATGATCACGAAGAGGCCGAAGAACAGCAGCGAGGTACCGAGGTCGGTCTCGAAGACCAGGATCAGGATGGACATGGCCCAGACCATCAGGATCGGGCCCAGGTCACGTCCGCGCGGCAGGTAGAGGCCCATCACGCGGCGGCTGGCCAGTGCCAGGGCGTCGCGCTTCACCATCAGGTAGCCGGAGAAGAAGATCGCGATGATGATCTTCGCAAACTCTCCCGGCTGGACGTTGATGGGGCCGAGGCTGATCCAGATCTTCGCGCCGTTCCTCGCCGGGAAGAACATCGGAAGGATCAGCAGGACCAGGGCCACGGCCATGGAGATGTAGGTGTAGCGCTGGAGGATGCGGTGGTCCTTGAGCAGCAGCAGCACGGCCACGAACAGCGCGATACCGATCGCCGAGTACATCAGCTGCTTGGGCGCGTCCGGTGAGAACGACCCGTACAGGTTCGTGGCGCGCGCGATCAGCCGGGGCGACTGGTCCAGCCTCCAGATGAGGACGAGACCGAGGCCGTTGAGCAGCGTGGCGAGCGGCAGCAGCAGCGGGTCGGCGTACGGGGCGAACTTGCGCACCACGAGATGGCCGACACCGGCCAGCAGCCCGATGCCCAGGCCGTACCCGATCATGCCGCTGGGCACGGTGCCGTCGAGGGCCAGCCCCACGTTCAGGTACGCGAAGAGCGGGATGGCGACGGCGAAGGCGAGCATCGCCAGCTCGGTGTTGCGGCGGCTCGGTGCTTCGATCGCGCCGATGGTGGTCGTGTTGGTGACAACGCTCATGGTGGTGAAGGCCCCCTACGGCCGGCTACTGCTTACCGCAGTTCGAGGCCAGCTTCTGCTCCTCCTCCGAGAGGCTGGGGCCCGGAGAGGGAGTCGCTGTTTTCAGCGCTTCTGGCTTGGAGATGGTGCTGTCGCTACCGGTCTGCGGCTTCGTCCCGGTCGTACCGCCGGCCTCGCCCTCGCCGGTGATCGCGTTCGCCGCGCGCTCGGACTCACGACGCTGTTCGTCCTTCTTGCACGCGGCGGCCTGCTTGGACAGGTCGTCGATCTTGGTGTGCGCGGAGGCCCTGCTGCCCTCGGCGATCGTGTCCTCGACCTGCTTGCGCTGGTAAGGCGGCAGGTACTTGAGTTCGATCTTGGTGAAGTCCTCTTCGACCTTCGACAGCGAGACCCACGCCAGATCCTGGCTGATCCCCCGGTAGAGCGCGACGTGCTCGTCGTTGGCCCCGACGTAGTACTGGGTCTGGGTCCAGCGGTAGCCGCCGTACAGCCCGCCGCCGACGACCGCCAGCGCGAGCACGATGTAGAACGACCGCTTGAACCACTTGCGGCCGGAGCGCGGCTTGACGAAGTCGTCGTCGCTGTAAGCCCCGAACCCGGCGTCCGGCGGCATGCCGCCGTAACCGGCTCCGTCGCCGCTGCCCGGCGGACCGAAGCCCCCCTGAGGCGGCTGGTGCTGCTGCGGTACGGGACGGCCCAGACCGGCGGCGCGGCCGGCGGGCGTCTGCATCGACGGGTCGCTCTCGGCGGCGTGCAGCTGCTGGTTCTCGGCGACGGCGCCGACGACGACGGGGGTGTCGCTGAGCTGCCCGGCGAGGGTGTCGTTGGACTCGACGTCCAGGACGTCGGCGACGATGCAGGTGATGTTGTCGGGACCGCCGCCGCGCAGGGCGAGCTGGATGAGGTCCTGGATGGTCTCCTGCGGGCCCTGGTAGCTCGCCAGGGTCTCTTCCATGGTCTGGTGCGAGACGACGCCGGAGAGACCGTCGGAACAGATCAAGTACCGGTCGCCCGCGCGGACTTCACGGATCGAGAGATCGGGCTCGACATGGTCCCCGCTGCCCAGCGCGCGCATCAGCAGGGAGCGCTGCGGGTGGGTGGTGGCCTCTTCCTCGGTGATGCGCCCCTCGTCCACGAGCCGCTGCACCCAGGTGTGGTCCTGGGTGATCTGGGTGAGCACACCGTCGCGCAGGAGGTAGGCGCGGGAGTCGCCGACGTGGACGAGGCCGAGGCGCTGGCCCGTCCACAGGAGGGCGGTGAGCGTGGTGCCCATGCCCTCCAGCTGGGGGTCCTCCTCGACCATCACGCGCAGCTGGTCGTTGGCGCGCTGGACCGCCGTACCGAGCGAGGTGAGGATGTCCGATCCCGGCACGTCGTCGTCGAGCTGCACGAGCGTGGAGATCACCTCGGACGAGGCGACCTCACCGGCGGCCTGGCCGCCCATGCCGTCGGCGATGGCCAGGAGCCGGGGACCGGCGTAGCCGGAGTCCTCGTTCCCCTCCCGGATCATGCCTTTGTGCGACCCGGCGGCGAAGCGCAGAGAAAGACTCATGCGCGCCTCTCCTGTCGGTTCGCCAGCCGAATGTGGCGCCAGCCGGTCTCGAGCCACACTGCCCACCCTCCGGTCGGGAGCCTGCGGTCCCACGTCGGGACCGCCGCGGCTCGCTCGCTCCGCTCGCTCATTGTCGTACTACTTCCGCAGCTCGATGACAGTCTTGCCGATGCGGATCGGCGCGCCGGGCGGAATCGGTGTCGGCGTGGTGAGGCGGGTCCGGTCGAGATACGTGCCGTTGGTGGACCCGAGATCCTCGACGATCCACTGACCGTCACGGTCCGGGTAGATCCTGGCATGCCGGCTGGACGCGTAGTCGTCGTCCAGCACGATCGTTGAGTCGTGCGCCCTGCCCAGGGTGATGGTCTGTCCCTGGAGGGCCACGGTCGTACCGGTGAGGATCCCCTCCGAGACGACCAGCTTCGTGGGCGCCCCCCGGCGCTGGCGGCCCCCCTGCTGCCGCTGTGCGGGCGGCGCGGGGGTCTGGCGGGCGGCGCCCTGCGGCGGCCGTGTGTCCGCGTTGCGGCGTGAGCCGCGCTGCGTGACACGCGTGCCGAACAGATCGCTCCGAATGACCTGGACGGCCACAATCACGAACAGCCACAGAACGGCTAGGAAACCTAGCCGCATGACCGTCAGGGTCAGCTCTGACATTGCCCCCGCTTCACCCTTCGGCTTGCCGGTAAACGATGGTGGTTTGGCCCACGACGATCCGCGAGCCGTCGCGGAGCGTAGCGCGGGTGGTGTGCTGTCCGTCTACCACGATGCCGTTGGTGGACCCGAGATCCTGGATCGTCGAGGGCGTTCCGGTCCGAATCTCGCAGTGCCGGCGGGAGACGCCGGGGTCGTCGATCCGCACGTCGGCGTCGGTGCTGCGGCCCAGCACCAGCGTGGGGCGCGAGATCTGATGGCGGTTGCCGTTGATCTCGATCCACCGGCGGACCTGGGCGCTCGGCATCGCCCCTGGAGGCGGTGTC
>NZ_JAAPBF010000225.1 GCF_022695985.1 Streptomyces sp. NP-1717
GGCTGCCGCGCCGCGACAGGATCCGCTCGGCGGCCAACTCCCCCGCCTGCACGGCGGCTTCACTCGTCGGACGCTGGAAGACCCAGTCCCCGGCGAACTCCACCGCCCGCGAGGGCCGGTCCAGGAAGGCGCCCTGGAGCCGCAGGGCGTCCGGGGTGGCTTCGGGGGCCGCGTACGGGAACCGGTGCACGTGCGAGTCGACCAGCGCCTCGCGCAGCTCGGGCACGTACCGCGTGGCGCGCCCCAGCAGCTTCTCGACGACCTCCTCGTCGGGACGGTCCATCAGCTCGTCGGTGGCGCGTTCCGCGGTCAGCATGCTGACCAGCCCCTGACCGCGCGGCGCCCGGTTGGCCGCCTTGAAGTGCTCGAAGGTCAGACCGGCCAGATAGCCGTCCTCCTTCTCCGGGATGAGCAGCGCGTAGACCTTCTTCGTGACGCGCGACTGACGGACCGCCAGGGGACGGTCCACCTGACAGGTCACGCGGATCATGCGGGAGTACGACGTGGCGTCCAGGAAGGGCAGTTCCTCGGCGGGCGCCGACGGGTACAGCTTCCTGGCCACGGGCGCCGGCACGGCGAGTACGACCTCACGGGCCGTCACCACACGCCCGTCGGCGAACACCAGCCGTACGCCGCCGCCGGGGCTCTCGGTGACCTCCTGGACCGCCCTCCCGGTGTGCACGGTCAGCCGCTCCGCGACCTTGCGGGCGAGCGCGTCCATGCCGTCGCGGTAGGTGCGCCAGCCGTGCAGCCCCCGGGTGGCGACCATGGTGGCCACGAGCGGCGCGACGCACGACCGCCGGGTGTCCCAGGCCCAGCCGGTGCTCGCGGCCGGCTGGAGGAGGTAGTCGTGCAGGTCCGGGTGTTTGCCGTCGACGAACTCGGCGACGGTACGCAGGCCGAGCGGGCTCTCCCCCGGCCGCCGGGTGCTGACCTTGCCCAGGGACGGCAGCAGACCGCCCAGCATCCCGGTCATGGCCATCCGGCCGCCGAGCGACAGCCCCGCGCCGGTGAGGGTGCCCACCCAGTGCCCGCTGCCCGCGTGCGCCTTGCCGTCCCGCCAGACACCGGCGAGGCTGCCGACCTTGAGTACCCCGCCGTCCCGGTCGAGTCCGACATCCTTGATCAGCCGCCAGGTGGACGGGTAGCCGTGCGAGGCCAGGGTCTCGGTGCCCTGCTCCACGATCCAGCCGTTCTCCTGCCGCGCCCGCATCCGGCCGCCGACGTCGCCGTCCGCCTCGAAGACCTCCGGCGCGCGGCCGGCCTCCTTCAGCCGGTACGCGGCGGTGAGACCGGAGATCCCCGCGCCGACGACGGCCACGTCGACGTGCGTGCCTGTTTCTTCCCCGGCTGCCTGTGCCTCTGTCTCTGCCATGGCTGCGCTCCCTGCTCGACGCTCTGGGCCGGTTCGTCCTCAACGGCCGGACAGGCTGTGTGTGGTGTCCTCGACGGCCGGACGGGCCGGGGGTGGTGCCCTCCGACGCCGGACGGGCTCTGTGGTATCTCCAACGGCCGGACGGGCCGAAGTACCGCCGGACGGGCCCCGATCGACTCGCGGCCCGTCCGGCGTCCTTCGGCTACGTCCAGCGCCCCGTGCCGTACGTCTCCTCGCCCAGCAGCCGCTCGCGCAGCTCGACGCGGCGGACCTTGCCCGTGCTCGTACGCGGGATCTCGTCCAGCGGCAGCACCCGGGGCGCCCCCAGCGCCGGCAGGTCCGCGGTGGCGCGCTTCCACTCGGCCTCGTCCAGCGTGCCGTCCTGCGTGCAGACGACGGGCAGCGGCAGCTGGCCAGGAATGCCGATCACCGCGGCCTCCAGCAACTGCGGCAGCCGGTCCGCCAGTACGTCCTCCAGCTCGATGCAGCTCATTCCGGGGATCACGTCCACTTCACGGTCCAGCAGCCTGAAGGCGCCCGCGGCGGTCCGCAGTCCGTAGTCGCCGGTGTTCCACCACTTGCCGCGCGCCTTGTCCTGCCAGCGCCGGTGCTCGCCGAGGTAGCCGATGCAGCGCCCGTCGGTGCGGGTGAGCAGCACGCCGGGCTTGCCGTTGGGGACCGGCTTCATCGTCGCCGGGTCCACCACCTTCATCCCGGTGAAGCCGGGGATGGGGCGGCCGACGTCGCGCGTCGTGGGGTGCCGGTCGCCCTTGGCCGCGAGCGCCCTGCGGGTCAGCAGGCGGAAGGTCATGGGACCGGTCTCCGACTGGCCCCAGCCCTGGAGCCAGGCCGGGAAGCGCCGCTTGCTGGCGTGCAGGAAGCGGCGGACCGTGGGCGGGTGGATCGCGTCGAAGGTGCTCACGAAGAGCCGTACGTCCCCGTACAGCTCCGGCCGCTTGCCGGCCAGTTCCTGCCAGCCGATGTACGTGGCGGGCAGCGCCTCCAGATACGTCGGCTTGCGCCGCTCGAACATCCGCTCCGCGGTCTCCGGCCGGGCGTCGGCGAGGAGCAGCGCGTCCTTCGGCTCCAGCTTCAGCGTGCCGGTGCTCCAGGTGATCATCCGCATGTGGTTGAAGGGGGTGGCGGTGGCCACCGTGTCGGAGCGCTTCATCGCCACGATCGGGAAGCGCAGCGACTCCGTACGGCCGAGGTGGCCGAGCACGGTGTCGACGGAGTGCACGACGAGCTTCGGCACGCCGGTCGTGCCGGAGGTGTGGGTGGCGACCATCGGCTCGTAGCTGGCCGTGGTGAACACCTTCGGGGTACGCGCCCCGCGCAGGTCGTCGAGCGCCACCGTGCCCGGCAGCGCGGCCCCGATGGTCACCGTGCGCGGGACGAGGGACTTCAGGTCCACGCCCTGCTCGTCGGCCGAGCTGAGGATGTCGGCGGTGGTGACGAGCAACTGCGCGTCGGCGCGCTTCAGTACGGTGCCGAGCGTCTGCGCCGGGAGGCCGCCCGCGATCAGGACCGGGAGGCCGCCGAAGCGCGCGGTGGCGCAGGCGAGCAGCAGATAGTCCCAGTGGTTGTCCTTGGCGATCGCGACCCGGTCGCCGGGCCGCGCCCCCGCCTCGTACAGCAGGCCGGCCGTCTCCTGCACCAGTTCGGCGATACCGGCGACGCTGAACTCGGTGCCCGCGCCGGAGGCTATGTCGAAGGGCCGGCTGAGATGGAAGCGGGTGCTGCGGCCCGCCTGCGCGTGTTCGTCGAAGAGCAGGCCGAGTCCGGTCGGCTTGTTCTTGGTACTCATGTCCGTTTGTCCTGTCCGGAGTTCGGGCCGCCGGCTCGGGCCGCGGCCGTCGCCCCTCAGCTCGCGAAGTGGATGAGGTTGGCCAGGACGATGCCGGCGACGCCCGTCCGGAACGCCACCACTCCTCGCCTGCGTGCCAGCAGTGCGTCTCCGTTACGGCTGAAGGAGGTGAACTGGCGCAGCCGCAGCGCCATTTCGGGCAGCAGGGCGGCGAAGAACCACCACGGCGCCCAGCCCACGGCCGAGGCCCCGACGGTCAGCAGCAGGTCGACGGCGGAGAGCGCGCCGATGAAGACCAGGTTGCCGCGCGCCGATGTGTGGACCGCGACCGTGCTGCGGCCGACGGCCGCGTCACCGCTGATGTCCTTGGTGTTGGAGTAGCAGGAAACCAGGATCTGCCAGAGGCCGAACAGCACCGCCTGCACGAGCACCAGGGCGGGCAGATGGCCGGTCACGAAGCCGTAGGGAGCGACGACGATGACCAACGGGCAGCCCATGATGAGGACTTCGCCGAGGCCCCGGTAACTGAGCTTGAGGCCCCAGGAGTACTGGAAGCCGGCGAACAGGACCAGCCCGGTGACGACGAGCGCCCACATCGGCCGCTCGGGGGCGGCGACCGCGGAAGCCGTCCAGAAGACGGTGCCCCAGAGCAGGCTCAGATATCCGAACCGGGTGGCCTGAAGGACCGTCAGGGCGCCGGTCAGCAGGGGCTTGCGCTCCAGGGGGCGCAGCGGAGTGCCGCCGGTGCCGAGGTAGTTGGCGCGGTCGCTGCCGTCCTTGATGCCGTTGACGTCGTCGAGGGCCATGACGGCGGAGATGACGCCGATCTCCCCGAGGAGGAAGAGCAGCAGGGTCGTCCACGTGTCGGACGCGAACCGCACACTGCCGGCGAGCGCGGTCCACAGCACGAGCATGCTTAGGTAATAGTCGAGGACGAACTCGAACTTCGCGAGCCGCGCGTAGGCGACGAAGCGGCTCCGGGCCCCGGAGGCGGGCCGCCCGGCGGGGGCGCCGGTGGGTTCGGGACGGCCCGCGGCAGCGGGTCGTACGCCGTCCGTCGCCGGGCGGGAAGCGTTCGCGACGGCGCCGCCGTCACCCGCGCGGCCGGCGGCCCGACCGCCCGTGTCCGCACCGGGCGCGGTGCCGACGCCCGTATCCGCGCCGGAGGCGGAACGGCTCGCGACGGCTCCCGCCGCACGCCCGTCCGCCGGGGCAACGGCCCCGTCGGTCGCCGTACGGCCACCGACGCCGGTCCGCGTGCCACCGGCCGGACGTCGCACGCCGTCGGTTCCCGCGCGGGACGGGCCGGCCGCACCGGCACCCGCTTCCGCGGCACCGGACGTCCCCGTCGCGGTGTCGACGCCGCCACCGGTCCCGGCCGACGCGGAGGCCGTGCCACCGGGCCGGCGGCCTCCGGCCCCGGCGCCGCCGGAGGCGGGAGTGAACGCATCCATGTCTTCTCCCCTGCTCCCCTGCTCTCCGCGGCCCGGCTCAGCCGGCCGTCGTCAGCTTTCCGGCCGTCGTCAGCTTCTCGGCGGCCCGGATGCCGGAGAGCATCGCCGCCTCCGAGATCGGCGCGGTGAAGTAGTCGCCAGCGAAGACCACCGGCGCGTGCTGGAGTCCGATGACACGTGCGGACATCCGGTAGCGGCCGGGCGAGGGCAGCGGCATCGCGTGCGGGCGTACGGCGATCTCGAACGGCTCCGCGTCGTCGACCGGGAAGTCCGGCCACAGCTGGGTGACCAGCCGGGTCGTCTCGGCGTACTGCTCCTCCGGCGACAGCGCGAGCAGGCGACGCGTCTCGGCGCGGCCCGGGTAGACGAACGCGAGGTGCTTGTCGACCGAACGCCCCTGCTCGTCCTTGACCTTGCGCGGGAAGGTGATGATCGTCTTGACCGGCGGGTCGTCCGCGCCGGCCGCCACGATGTGCGCCTCGGACGGCATGCTGCTGAAGTCGACCAGGTACGAGACCGACAGCGCGGGCTCGTACACCTGGGTCTCCAGGAACTCACGGGTGTCGCGGCCCACGATGTCGTTCGGCAGCGCGGCCGTCAGCTTGGCGGCGACCGGCGCCGTGGTGGCGACGACGACGTCGTCGAAGACCTCGGCGTGGCTCTCGCCGTCCGCCGAACGCGCGGTGATGTGCACCCGGCCGTCCGTCACCTGGAGGTCGGTGACCTCGTGTTCGAGGCGGATGTCGGCGCCCTCGGCGTTGCGCTCGGCGATGACCTCCATGCCGTTGCGGAACACGTAGAACTTCGCACCGGCCACCTGCGCCTGCATCGCCCGCACGTGCGCCGCGGAGATGTCCTCGCAGCGCCACAGCCAGAACGACTCGATCTCCGGCCGCAGCAGATTGTCGAAGCCGCGCTGCGACAGGCTCTTGCGGGCGTACTCGGCCGCGGTCGTGCCGTCGTCGAACGGCGCGAGCTTGATCGGGTCGAAGATGTCGAGCTGCTTGCGCTTGAGCGTCTCCTTCATCGTCCCGGTCAGGAAGCCGATCCGGTCCTTGAGGCCGACGTGCTTGTACGTGAGCAGGCTGCGCAGCGAGTCGGAGAGCAGCTCGGCGGGCTGGCCCTTGTCCACGACGATGACGTTGTTGGACATCTCCACGAGCTGGTCCTCGAGACCGTACTCATGAATTCGCTCGAACATCAGCTTGTAAAAGCTGGTGAACCAGAGGTTGATGCCGACGGAGGGCTCGATCTCCGAACGGTGCCACGAGCGAGCCCGACCGCCGAGTCCGGCGGCCGCCTCGAAAATGACCACCTCGCGGCCCGCCTTGATCAACTCTTTGGCGGCGGCGCAGCCGGCCATCCCTCCGCCGATGACAGCGGTCCTCTCACGCTGGCTCATTCGCTTTACCCTCCAGGGAATGTCTCGGATTGCCCTCGACTGTTGTCGCCTGTTCTCGCCGCAATTTAGGAGGGTGAAGCGGCTGTTAGATATAGCAGTCATCCAGGAAATGACCCGCACACACCTGTCATTGTGCGCATTCACGCGCTGGTGCACCGTAGTCGGGGAGCATGCTGCCCAACCGTCGTCCCCGCCGCCCCTGACCACCCGGCGGTGGCCCGGCAGGGCGGGTGCGCAGGGGTGGCCGGGCGCGGAGGGCCGACCACACCGACCGTGCCCGGCGCGGAGGCTCAACCGGGCGCGCCGCGCGAGGGGTTGTCATTGCCAGTGGGCTCGCGCGCTCCCTACCTTGATCGTGTGAACGGGATCGACACGCCGCCCCCAGAAACGGCGTTCCCCCTCGAAAGGTTGCCGAATGTTCGCCTCACTGGCCAGATTCACCACACACCGCAGCAGGCTGGTCCTCTATCTCTCCGGTGTGCTCCTGGTGCTCGCGGGAGCGCTGGGCGGTGGCGTGATATCGACTCTCTCCGCCGGTGGATTCACCGACAGTTCGACCGAGTCCGCGCGGACGGCCGAGGTCCTGGACGGACGGTTCGGCTCGGGTGCCCCCAATCTGACCCTGCTGGTCTCGGACAAGCGCGGCATTGACGATCCGGCCGTCGCCACGGCCGGCGCACGGCTCACCGAGCGCATCGGCGCCGAGGACGGCATCGAACAGGCGCTGTCCTACTGGACGTTGGGCAAGCCCCCGGCCCTGCGCGGCGAGGGCGGGAACAGCGCCCTGGTCCTGGTGCGGATCACCGGTGACGAGGACCAGGTACAGAAGACGCTGGAGCGTATCCAGCCGGAGTACGACACCGAGGTGGAGGGCCTCGACACGCGCGTGGGCGGTGTCGCGGTCGCCAACAAGGAGATCACGGACACCACCCAGGACGATCTCCTGCTGATCGAGATGGTCACCTTCCCGGTCCTGCTGGTCGTGATGCTGTTCGTCTTCCGGGGTGTGGTCGCGGCGCTGGTGCCGCTGATGGTCGCCGGACTGACCATCGTGTCCGTACTTCTGACGCTCCGTATCCTCACGCTGTTCACCGATGTCTCGGTGCTGGCCACCAACGTCGCGACCGGGCTAGGACTCGGCCTGGCGATCGACTACGCCCTGATCCTCCTCAAGCGCTACCGGGAGGAGTTGAGCGGCGGCGCCGACACGGACACGGCCATCACGACCGCGCTGCGGACCGCGGGCCGTACCGTCCTGTTCTCCGCGGTGACGGTGGCGCTCGCGCTCGCGGGCCTGCTGGTCTTCCCGTTCTACTTCCTGCGGTCCTTCGCGTACGCGGGCATCCCGACCGCCCTGCTGGCCGCGATCGTCTCCATCACCTTCCTGCCCGCGCTGCTGAAGGCGCTCGGCCCGCGCATCGACAAGGGCCGGATCCGCGTCCTGAACCGCGGCAAGGAGGAGAAGCCCCCGAAGCCGGAGGCGGAGCGGTTCTGGTACCGCCTCGCGACGACCGTGATGCGCTTCCCGATCCCGGTCGCGGTCGCGGTGATCGGTCTGCTGCTCTTCCTCGGCTCGCCTTTCCTGAACCTGCACATGAGCCTCGCCGACGACCGCGTACTGCCGGCCGACACCCAGTCGCGGCAGATCAGCGACATCGTGCGGGAGGACTTCAGCGCGCAGGAGTCGCAGGCGCTCAACGTGGTGCTGAACGACACCCCGCCGACCGGGGAGCGGTCGACCGACACGTACGCGCAGAAGCTGTCCACACTCGACAACGTGGCACGCGTCGACAGCGAGGCCGGTTCCTTCGCGGAGGGCAGGCAGGTCGCCCCGCCCGGACCGGGCTCCGACCGCTTCAGCGCGGACAGCAGCACGTATCTCTCGGTGATCCCCAAGAGCGAGTCGCTGAGCGAGGAGGGCGAGCGCCTGGTCGAGGACATCCGGTCGGCCGAGGCACCGTACGACGTCCAGGTCGGCGGCCCGGCCGCGGAGCTGGTGGACTCGCTGGACTCCATGTACGACGCGCTGCCGATGGCGCTCGCGATCATCGGTATCACGACGTTCGTGCTGCTGTTCCTGTTCACCGGGTCCCTGGTGCTGCCGCTGAAGGCCCTGGTCCTCAACTGCCTCAGCCTCAGCGCCACGTTCGGTGTGCTGGTGTGGGGCTTCCAGGACGGTCATCTGGAGGGATTCGTCGGCGAGTTCACGGTCACCGACACGATCACCTGGACCGTGCCCGTGCTGCTGTTCTGCATCGCGTTCGGCATGTCGATGGACTACGAGGTCTTCCTGCTCTCCCGCATCAAGGAGGAGTGGGACCGCTCGGGCGACAACCAACTGGCCGTGGCACGCGGCCTGGAGCGCACCGGCGCGATGGTGACCGCCGCGGCGGGCCTGATCGCCATCGTGTGGCTGGGCTTCGTCCTGTCGGGGATCTCGTACCTCAAGGCCATCGGTCTGGGCCTGGCCATCGCCGTCCTGATGGACGCGACGCTCGTACGAGGCGCGCTGGTGCCCGCGTTCATGCGCCTCGCGGGGCGCGCCAACTGGTGGGCGCCGGGGCCGCTGGTCCGCTTCCACCGGCGCTTCGGCCTGCGCGAGGCGGCGGACGAGCCGTCGGATACGCCGGGCGCGCCCGACGGGAAGCCGACGCGCGAGAGCGTGCACTGAGTAGGAAAATGGGACGCAGATGTCCTCGAACGCCGGGCGGGCCGCGAGTGCGGCCCGCCCGGCGGGCGTTTCAGGCCCGTCCGGCGATCGGGGACGAGCGCGGTCGGCGAGTCACACGACCCCGGTTACGCTCCCGCCTCGGAACCAAGCGGGAGTGGAGGGGAGTGGGACAGAGCCGGACGGGATCCGGGCAGGAGCCGGACGGGATCGACCGGACGCGAGCCGTACGGGAGCGGGCTCATCCGGCCGGTGTCAGGACGGACGTGAAGCACGGCACGGGTGACTGCCCCTCCCGCGACGGCGTCCCCGACATCAGCCGCAACTCCGCGACCGCCAGGTCCGGCGCCTGGGCCTGCGTCCGCGCGACGAGCCGGATCAGTTCGGGGATGCCGTAGACCGTCGTGGCGCCGGGCGCCGATTCGACGACCTCCACCACGTGGTGGTCCAGGAGCCGGCCCACCAGGAGTTCGGCCGCCCAGGTGTCCATCGCCAGCGCCCGTGCCGCGCGGGGGATGTCGAACGGAGCCTCCCCGTCGCGGGCCAGACAGGCCAGTGCCTGGCTGTCCGGAGTGGCGAGCCGGGCGCACGCGCCCGCCATCCGCCCCCGGACGTCGAGCGAGCCACTGCCCAGTTCGGCCAGCCGGCGGTGCTCCGGGGCCAGCCGGGCCGCGAGTTCGGTGACGGACCACATCCGGCGCGCCGCCAGCTTCTCCCCCGCCGCCCGTACGCCCAGCGCGCGGTTGCCGGTCAGGCGTACGACCTGCCGGGCGGCGGCGACGTCGGCGCCGATGCGGTCCACCCCGGCGAGCGAGGCGAGCAGTTCCACGGCGTCGTCCGTCTCCATGGGGCTCAGCTCGACGTTGACCGCACCGGGCAGGCCCGGCAGCCGTACGCGCGAGGTGACGAGGACCGCGCTCCGCGAACCGCCGGGAAGCAGCGGTACGACCTGCTCGGGACCGAACGCGTCGTCCAGCACCAGCAGCAGAGACCGGTCCGCGCTCCAGCTCCGGAAGATGCGCGCCAACTCGTCCATCTGCTCGGGCAGTTCGTCCATGCGCATGCCGATGTCACGCAGCAGGGAACGCAGCACCGCGGCGGGGTCGGTGGGCCGGTCGTTCTCATCGTGGAGCCGTACGTGGAACTGCCCGTCCGCGAAGTGTTCACGCAGCAGATGAGCCGCCCGGACGGTCACGGTGCTCTTGCCGGAACCGGCGCCGCCGAGGACCGTCACGATCTGAGGGGCCGTCAGCAGAGAGCCGCTGCCCGAGCGGGCATGGGTGACGATACGGGCCAGCTCCGCCCGGCGGCCCACGAAATCGGGTGTGTCGGAGGGCAGTTGGGCGATGACCTCGCGTCGTGGCCGGATGTCTTCGGCGGGCGCGACGGGAGCCCGTACGACCGCCTGCCTGCCCGGGGCCAGTTCCAGCGACGGCGCCTCGTTCAGCACGTCGCGCTGGAGCCGCTGGAGCCGGTGCGAGGGCTCGATGCCCAGCTCCTCGACCAGATCGCGGCGCAGCTGCCCGAAGGTCTCCAGCGCGGTGCCGCGCTGGCCCGACCGGTAGGCCGCGAGCATGAGCTGGGCGGCGAACTCCTCGTTCAGCGGGTGATCGGCGGTGAGCTGGCGCAGCTCCGCCATCAGCCGGTGGTGCCGGCCGAGCCTCAGGTCGGCCTCGATCCGGAGCTCCAGTGCGCCGAGACGGGTGTCGGCCAGCTGTGAGATACGGGCGGCCAGCGCCGGGCCGGTCTCGATGTCGGCGAACGCGTCGCCGCGCCACAGGGCGAGCCCGAGTCGCAGCGTACGGGCCGCGCCCTCGGGGTCGCCGTCGCCCAGGTCGACGCGCGCCCGCGCGAGATGCCGCTCGAACTGCCACAGGTCGAGCTCGTCGGGCGCGAGCCGGATCCGGTAGCCGTTCGGGCAGGTCTCCACCCGCTCCCCGGGGCCACCCGCGCCCGCGGAGTGCGGTGCCTTGCGGAGCTGGTACACGTAGGTCTGAATGGTCTTACGGGCCAGCCTGGGCGGCTCGCCGTCCCAGAGCTCGTCGATGAGTGTGGACGTCCGTACCTGTTCGTTGGCGTGGAGCAGCAGTGCCGCGAGCAGTCGCCGGGCCATCGGGGCGGACGGCGTACGGTCCCCTCCCTGACCGCTGATCTCCATCGGCCCGAGGATCCGGATACGCAGTGGGTGGTTGCCGTCCGGATGAGTGCCGTCCAGGTGGATGCCCGGACGGTGAGCGCTTTCGGTCGCCGAGTGCGTCAAGACCTGTCGTGTCCTTTCGGATCGTCTCCTCGGGACGCCGTGAAAAACGCTCAGCCCGAAACGGCCGCCCAAGTACTGGCGGCGGCGGCTGCCACGCGTGAACTGCTTCCCCGTGCCCCGTTGATCTCTGACTCCGCTGAACCCTCCACGTCACGACGCCCAGTTGGAGCCACGGGCCTGGTGCGGCGAGGCCCGGGCGTGGCGTCCGTGAATGTGAAGTGCTTTCTGCTGTAGAGTTTTTGATGATCTCTGCTGTCAAACGGAGTGTCAACAGCCTTCTAAGGCTGACGGGTTCCCTCACGACCGGCCCGCACACCCGCTCCAGGGCCCCCGTTTTCGGAGTGTCCCTCCAGACTTCCGCCCCTTCTACAGGACGAAGCTGTACAGGGCGACAAGCACACAGATGACGAGCATGCCCACCGCGTTGAGAAACAGGTTGCGGCCGAAGTCCCGTGCCCGGACGTGCGTGAAAATCGCCACAATGAAATAGAGAACCAGCCCCCACGCGGCGACCACCCCGAGCCAGGGCACCCAGATCCCGACGACGAGCCCCGCGGCGGCGGCGAACTTCACGGGCGGCGTGACCCACCACCACTGCCGCGGAAAGCCGACGCCCTCGAAGCACTCACGCACGAACCGGACGGGCCCGAGGCAGAGAACCCCGTCCCCCGCCTGGATCAGCGCCAGCACGACAACGGGCCACACGGGCTCGGGCAGGGCTCTCATCGGCGGCCTTTCATCACCCACCGCAACGCGAGAGCCGCCCCGCCGGTTGTGCCCTGCGCACCGACTCCCCCTGA
>NZ_JAAPBF010000226.1 GCF_022695985.1 Streptomyces sp. NP-1717
TGCCCGCGCTGCCGGCCGTCGCCGCCCGCGCCCCGGCCCCGCCGTCGGACGCCCGGCTCGCCGATGAACCCGCCCGCCACGATCTGACGCGGGAACAGTTCTACTTCGTGCTGCCCGACCGCTTCGCCAACGGCGACCGGTCCAACGACCGCGGCGGGCTGACCGGTTCACGTGAGCGGACCGGTCTCGACCCCGCCGACAAGGGCTTCTACCAGGGCGGCGACCTCAAGGGGATCACTGATCGGCTCGACTACATCAAAGGGCTCGGCACCACCGCCATCTGGATGGCGCCGATCTTCAAGAACAAGCCGGTGCAGGGCACGGGCGACGACATGTCGGCCGGCTACCACGGTTACTGGATCACCGACTTCACCCAGGTCGACCCGCACTTCGGCACCAACGCCGAGCTGGAGAAGCTGATCGACAAGGCCCACGACAAGGGCATGAAGGTCTTCTTCGACGTCATCACCAACCACACGGCCGACACCGTCGACTACGCGGAGAAGAAGTACGGCTACCGCCCCAAGGGCGCCTATCCCTACCTCGACAAGGACGGCCGCCCCTTCGACGACCGCGAGGGCGTCAGCAGGGTCGACGCGGACGCGTTCCCGTACACACCCGCCCCCAAGGCGGGCGAGAAGAAGGTCCCGTCCTGGCTCGACGACCCCACGATGTACCACAACCGGGGCGACTCCACCTTCGCCGGGGAGAGCTCCGAGTACGGCGACTTCGCCGGGCTGGACGACCTGTGGACCGAGCGTCCCGAGGTCGTCGACGGCATGGCGGAGATTTACCGGAAGTGGGTCCGTGTCTTCGACATCGACGGTTTCCGCATCGACACCGTCAAACACGTCGACCTGGACTTCTGGACCCAGTGGGCCACCGCGCTCGACGCCTACGCCGCGAAGCGCGGCCGCGACGACTTCTTCATGTTCGGCGAGGTCTACTCCGCCGACACGGCCGTCACCTCGCCGTACGTGACGCGCGGGCGGCTCGACTCCACCCTGGACTTCCCCTTCCAGGACGCGGTGCGCGCGTACGCCTCCCAGGGCGCGTCCGCCGAGCGGCCGGCGAAGGTCTTCGCCGACGACTACCGCTACACCACCGACAAGGCCAACGCCTACGAACAGGTCACGTTCCTCGGCAACCACGACATGGGCCGCATCGGCACCTTCCTCAAGCAGGACAACCCGGACGCCGGTGACGCCGAGCTGCTGAAGCGGGCCCGCCTCGCCAACGAGCTGATGTTCTTCTCGCGCGGCAACCCGGTGATCTACTACGGCGACGAGCAGGGCTTCACCGGCCCCGGCGGCGACAAGGACGCCCGCCAGAGCCTCTTCGCCTCCAAGACCCCCGACTATCTGGACGACGACCAGCTCGGCACCGACCGGACGCACGCCTCCGACGCGTACGACCCCACGCACCCGATCTACCGTTCCATCGCGGAACTGTCGAAACTCACTGCGCGGCACCCGGCGCTGCGGGACGGCGTACAGACACAGCGGTACGCCGCCGACTCGGTGTACGCGTTCTCCCGCACCGACGCGCGTGAGCGGGTCGAGTACGTCGTCGCCGTCAACAACGCCGGCACGCCGAAGACCGTTCAGGTGCCGACCGGATCGGCGCGCACCGACTTCCGTGCCCTGTACGGCACTTCGGGCACCGTACGCACCGGGGCCGACGCGAAGGCCGAGGTCACCGTCCCGGCTCTGTCGGCGGTCGTCCTGCGCGCCGCCGCACCGCTCCCGCAGCCCGCGGCCAAGCCCTCGATAACCCTCGAAGCCCCGGCGGCCGGGGCCACCGGCACCGTCGAGATCACCGCGGACGCCGACGGCGGGCAGCTGGGCCGCGTCGTCTTCGCCGCCCAGGTCGGCAACGGCAAGTGGCGCACCCTCGGCAGCGCCGACCACGCCCCGTACAAGGTCACCCAGTATCTGGACGACGACGTGGCCGCCGGAACGCCCCTGCGTTACAAGGCGGTTGTCGTCGACAGCCGGGGCCGTACCGCCTCGGACCTCGCCTCCTCGACCGCGGGCCGGGCACCGGCCCCCGAGCCGCCCACGGCCGTCGAGCGCGAGCACGCGATCGTGCACTACCGGCGCGCCGACGGGGAGTACGACGGCTGGCAGCTCAAGTCCGGTGTGAAGACGGCCGAGTTCACCGGCCGTGACGCCTACGGCGCGTTCGCGTGGGTCGACGTCACCGAGGGCGCCTCCGCCGTCCCGTACACCGTCGTCAAGGACGGCACGGCGGACGGACCCGAGCGCACCGTCGACCTCGCGAAGACCGGCGAGGTCTGGATCGAGCAGGGCGAGGACGGCCAGAGCGAGCGGGCCCCGGACGGCGCCTACCCGCCGCAGGACAGGACCAAGGCCGTACTGCACTACCAGCGGGCCGACGGCGAGTACGACGGCTGGGGTCTGCACACCTGGACCGGCGCCAAGGACCCGACCGACTGGGCCAAGCCGCTGATGCCGGTGAAGGAGGACGCGTACGGCGTCACGTACGAGGTGCCGCTCGCCGAGGGCGCCACGTCACTGAGCTACATCCTCCACAAGGGCGACGAGAAGGACCTGCCGTCCGACCAGTCGCTCGACCTGGCGACGTACGGCAACGAGGTCTGGCTGCTCGGCGGACGGCCCAAGTATCTGCTGCCGACCGCCGGGGCCGTACCCACCCCGGACCTCGGCAAGGCCGAGGCGCAGTGGATCGACCGGGACACCGTCGTCTGGAAGGTGAAGGCCACCGAGGCCACCAGCCAGCAACTGGTGTACGCCCCGGACGGCGGTATCACCGTCGAGAAGGGCGCGCTCTCCGACGAGGGGCAGTGGCTGCGGCTCGCCCCGGGCACGCTGAGCGACGCGCAGAAGACCAAGTACCCGCATCTGAAGGACTTCCCGGCGTTCACCGTCGACCCGCGCGACCGGGACAGGGTGAAGGAGTCCCTGCGCGGCCAGCTCATCGCCACACAGCGGGCCGCCAACGGGGCGCTGCTCGACGCGACCGGCGTACAGATCCCCGGCGTGCTCGACGACCTGTACGGCGCGGACGCGACGCGTGCCTCGCTCGGCCCCGTCTTCCGCAAGGGAAGCCCCACGCTGTCCGTGTGGGCTCCCACCGCGCGGCGTGTCGCCCTCGAACTCGACGGCAGGAGCGTACCGATGCGGCGGGACGACCGCAGCGGCGTCTGGTCCGTCGAGGGGAACAAGAGCTGGACGGGCAAGCCGTACCGGTACGTGGTCGACGTCTTCGCGCCGACCGTCGGGAAGATGGTCACCAACAAGGTCACCGACCCGTACTCCACCGCCCTGACCACCGACTCGGCACGCAGCCTCGCCGTCGACCTCACCGATCCGGAGCTCGCCCCGAAGGGCTGGTCGACGCTGAAGAAGCCGGCGGCCGTCCCGATGCGCGACGCGCAGATCCAGGAGCTGCACGTCCGCGACTTCTCGATCGCCGACCGCACCTCGGACCACCCCGGCCGCTATCTGGCCTTCACCGACACCGGGTCGAAGGGCATGAAGCACCTGGCCGGGCTGGCCGACGCGGGGACGAGCTACGTCCATCTGCTGCCCGCCTTCGACATCGGCACCATCCCGGAGAAGAGGACCGACCAGCAGGAACCCGCCTGCGATCTGTCCGTGTACGCCCCCGACTCCGACGAGCAGCAGGCGTGCGTCGCCAAGGCGGCGGCGCAGGACGGCTTCAACTGGGGCTACGACCCGCTGCACTACACGGTGCCCGAGGGTTCCTACGCAAGTGACCCCGAAGGCACCAAGCGCACGGTGGAGTTCCGGCGGATGGTGCAGGGCATCAACGGCACCGGCCTGCGGACCGTCATGGACGTCGTCTACAACCACACCGTGGCGAGCGGCCAGGACCCCAAGTCCGTACTGGACCGGATCGTGCCCGGCTACTACCAGCGGCTGCTCGACGACGGCACCGTGGCGACCTCCACCTGCTGCGCCAACACCGCGCCCGAGAACGCCATGATGGGCAAGCTCGTGGTGGACTCGATGGTCACGTGGGCCAAGGAGTACAAGATCGACGGCTTCCGCTTCGATCTGATGGGCCATCACCCCAAGGCCAACATCCTCGCCGTGCGCAAGGCGCTGGACGCGCTGACCGTCGCCAGGGACGGCGTCGACGGTAAGTCGATCGTCCTCTACGGGGAGGGCTGGGACTTCGGCGAGATCGCCGGGGACGCGCGCTTCGTCCAGGCCACGCAGAAGAACATGGCCGGCACCGGGATCGCGACCTTCTCCGACCGGGCGCGCGACGCGGTGCGCGGCGGCGGCCCCTTCGACGAGGACCCGGGCGTCCAGGGCTTCGCCTCCGGACTGTTCACCGACCCCAACACCTCGGCGGCGAACGGCACTCCCGCCGAGCAGCGGGCGAGGCTGCTGCACTACCAGGACCTGATCAAGGTCGGTCTCAGCGGCAATCTCGCCGGCTACTCGTTCACCGACACCTCAGGCCGCACCGTCAAGGGCTCCGAGGTCGACTACAACGGATCGCCCGCCGGATACGCCGACGCGCCCGGCGACGCGCTCGCCTACGCGGACGCGCACGACAACGAGAGCCTCTACGACGCACTCGCGTTCAAGCTGCCGCGCGCCACACCGGCCGCCGACCGGGCCAGGGCGCAGGTGCTCGCCATGGCGACCGCGACGCTCACCCAGGGACCGTCGCTGTCCCAGGCGGGGACGGACCTGCTCCGTTCCAAGTCGCTGGACCGCAACTCCTACGACAGCGGCGACTGGTTCAACGCGATCAACTGGGACTGCCGGGACGGCAACGGCTTCGGGCGGGGACTGCCGTTCGCCGCCGACAACGAGGACAAGTGGCCCTACGCCAAGCCTCTGTTGGGGACCCGGGGCATCGCGCCCGGCTGCCCGGAGATCTCCGGCGCCTCCGCCGCGTACCAGGATCTGCTGAAAATCCGCACCACGGAGGCGGACTTCCGGCTCACCTCCACCGGCGCCGTCCAGTCGGCCCTGTCCTTCCCGCTGTCCGGACCCGACGAGACACCGGGAGTCATCACGATGCGCCTCGGCGAGCTGGTGGTGGTCTTCAACGCCACCCCGGACCGTGCCGAGCAGCGGGTCGCCGCGCTCGCCGACCGCGCCTACGGCCTGCACCCCGTGCAGGCGTCCGGCTCGGACGCCACGGTCAAGAAGGCGTCGTACGAGGCGGATTCGGGCACCTTCACCGTGCCCGCGCGGACGGTGGCGGTCTTCCGGGCGGGCGCGTGAACGGAGGGAACACGGAAGGGAAGGTCCGGTGACGGACCCGACCGAATGACAGAACCAGTCCGATTCTGACCGGTTCTCACCACGGGTGGCAGTCGAGGTCCTCAACTGGGCCAGACTGTCCCCCGTGGTGGGACACCTTCCCGAAGAGACGACCAGTTTCGTCGGACGCGCGACCGAGCTGGTCACCGTCGAACGCGCCCTGCGGACACACCGATTGACCACACTCACCGGCCCCGGCGGCATCGGCAAGAGCAGACTCGCGCTCCGGGCGGCGGACAGAGCCGCCGAGCGGTTCCCCGACGGTGTGTGGTGGGCCGACCTGTCGCCGCTCACCGACGAGCGGCTGCTGCTCGTCACCGTCTCCGACGCCGTCGGACTCTCCGACCACACCCTGCGGATGCCCGTCGAAGCGCTCTGCGAACGGCTCGCCGACCGGCGGGCACTGCTCGTACTCGACTGCTGCGAACGGCTGGTGCACCCCTGCGCCCAGCTCGTCGCCGACCTGCTCACCGCCGCGCCCGGCCTCACCGTCCTCGCCACCAGCCGGCAGCCGCTCGGCACCGCCGGCGAGGAGCGCGTCGAGGTGGCACCCCTGCCGCTCGACGGCGACGACGAGAAGGGCCTGGCGCTCGCCCTCTTCCGTGAGCGCGCCGCGACGGCCGTGCCCGGCATCTCCCTCGACGAACCGGCGACAGCGGCGGCGGCCCAGGAGATCTGCCGCCGTCTCGAAGGCATCCCGCTCGCCCTCGAACTCGCCTGCGCGCGCCTCGGCGAGAACAGCGTCGAAGAGATCGCGGAACGGCTCACCTCCCGACTCGACGTCCTCACCGACCGGACCGCCTGGCCCCGGCGCCACCGCGCGCTGCGCACCGCCATCGGCTGGAGCCACGAACTCTGCCCCCCGCCGGAGCGGCTGCTGTGGGCCAGGCTCGCCGTGTTCGGCGGCGACATCGAGGAGGCCGACGCGCGCGCCGTCTGCGCCGGCGGCCCGCTCCGGGCCGACGACGTCACCCGCGCCCTCGCCGGACTCGCCGACCGCTCCGTGATCCGGCGCGACGGCACCCGCTACCGGATGCTCGACACACTCCGCGAGTACGGCGCCCTGTGGCTGGCCGAACTCGGCGAGGAACGCGCACTCGCCGACCGCCACGCCACGCACTTCGCCGCGCTCGTCCGCGAGGCGCACGCCGGATGGCTCGGCCACGACCAGGTCGCCTGGTACGGCAGGATCGCCGACAGCCACTCCGAACTGTGCGCCGCCCTCGACCACTTCCTCGCCACGGACCCGGCGGCGGCCCAGGAGATGGCGGGCCGGGTCGGCTTCTTCTGGACCTGCTGCGGCCACCTCCACGAGGCCAGGATCTATCTGGAGCGCACCCTCGCCGTCCATGACGCCCCCGGCCCGGACCGCACACGCACCCTGTGGGCGATGGGGCTGACCGTCATGCTCCAGGGCGACCACGAGGAGGCGCACCGGATCGGCGAACGGTGCGTCACGGCCGCCTGGCGCGACAAGGACCCCGAGTCCACGCTCTCGGCGGCGTACCTCCTCGGGCTCACCTCGCTCATGACGGGCCGCACCCGGGCGGGCCACACCGTGGCCGACCGCGCGCTGCGCGCCGTCGGCGGCGGCGGCTTCTCCCACCCCTCCGAACTGCGCTGCCGGCTCGTCCGTGTCTTCGCCCTCACCGGCCTCGGCCGGCTCGACGAGTCCGCCGCGGAGGCCGCCGCCCTCCGCGAGGAGTGCGCGGCGCGCGGCGAGTGCTGGACCCGCTCGTACGCCGACTACCAGCTCTCCCTGATCCACCTGCTGAGCGGCCGACCGCACGAGGCGGAGACCCACGCCCGCTCGATGCTCGCCGGCAAGCACCAACTGCGCGACAGCTTCGGCATCGCGCTCGGCCTCGACCTGCTGGCGGCGGCGGTCGCCGCCCAGGGCGACGGTGAGCGGGCCGCCCGCGTCTACGGGACCGGCCAGGCGTACTGGGACATGGTCGGCCACCCCCAGCGCGGCACCCCGGAGTTGGCGGCGGTCCGCGCGGAGTGCGAACGCCGGGCCCGCGAGGCGGCGGGCGACCGGGCCTACGAGGCGGAATTCCGGCGGGGTCTGTCGGGGAACAGCGCGCAGGGTCTGGCGCGGGCGCTGCGGGGACCGCTGCCCTGACCGGCGCGATTGCGCCTGCGTACCGTCTGCGCACCGCCAACGCTCGTTTCATGCACGGGAGTTGCCGGAACTTGTTGCGGTATCCGGCGGAGCGTGAACCCCGCCGGACGGGTAACCCGGTAGGTATGACGTCCACCGACGTGAAACCAGAACCCGAACAGAGTCAGGGCGGCACCCGGGGGTCGCGCGTGTCGCGAGCCCCCTGGTGGATCAAACTGCCCGCCGGACTCGTGGTGCTCGTCGTGCTGATCGGGATCGGCGGCAGGCTCGATCTCGTGCCCGGCTTCGACGACGTGTTCGGCGAGAAGACGAAGGACCGCACGGGGCCGACGCTCCTGAAGTCCATCCAGGACCTCAGCCGGTACCAGGCGGCGTCCGGCAACTTCCAGGTGGTGGTGGACCTGGAGAAGGACGCCAAGTTCCTCCCCGACACCATCAAGGGCAGCCGTACGCTCTACGTGGGCGCGGGCAGCGTGGGCTCGTACGTGGACCTCGGCGGGATCGGGGACGAGAACGTACAGGTCAACAAGGAGCGCACCACCGCGACACTGCGGCTGCCGCACGCCCAGCTCGGCAAGGCCACGCTGGACGCCGACCGGTCGTACGCCGTCTCCAAACAGCGCGGGCTGCTCGACCGGCTCGGTGACTTCTTCTCCGACAACCCGGCCGACGAGCGCGCCGTCAACAAACTCGCCGCCAAACACATCCAGGACGCCGCGAAGGACAGCGGACTGACCGAGCGCGCGGAGAAGAACACCACCAGCATGCTGCAAGGACTGCTCACCTCCCTCGGCTTCAAGGAAGTGACGGTGGTCTACGGGGAGGCGGGCTGACCGCCGCTCCCCGTCGGCGGGTGCCTAGGCCCTGTCCGGCGGATCTTCGGGGGCCCGGAGCGCCTGGCACTGCACCTCGCCGCGTTGTCGGACTCGTCCAAGTACGTCCAGTACGAGCACGATCCTCCGCCTTGCGATGCACCGCACCGGACGCCCCGGGCTGATCCCCGAAGATCCGCCGGACAGGCCCTAGGCGGTGCGGGGTGCCGGCAGAGGTGCCGCTATCGGTGCCGGCTGCCCGGGCAGCGTCGCCGCCAGGGCCGTCAGACGGGCCAGCAGATCGCCGAACGGGCCGCCCGGCGGCTCGTCGGCGAGCACCGGCAGCAGGATCCGCGCCATCTCGTCGTCGTACGCCGCGCTCACCGCGGCCAGCGCGGCGAAATCGTGCACCAGCTGCAACTCCAGCTCCCCGCGCGGGATCCGGCGGCCGTCGAGCCACAGCAGCGCCGTCGACTCCGCGAGCGACACCCAGGAGCGCACGACCAGCTCCAGCCGGGGCGGCGGTGACTGGACGGAGAGGTGGGACAGTATCTGCTCGTACGCGGCCTGCCGCACCTCGTCGATCATCGCGTTGGCCGTGGACGAACCCACGGCGGGGCCGCCCCGCATCAGCGCGAAGAAGCCGGGGCCGTGCTCGTCGACGAAGTCGAAGAAGCGCGTCATAACCCGTAGCAGCCGGGCGCCGAGGGGGCCTTCGCGCGGTTCCGCGAAGCGCTCGGCCAACTCGTCGGCGGCCCGCCGCAACGCGGCCTCGTACAGCGACTGCTTGCCCGGGAAGTAGTGGTAGACCAGGGGCCTGGAGATGCCGGCGGCCGCCGCGATCTCGTCGATGGAGACATGATCGGGCGAGCGGTGGCTGAACAGTTCCAGCGCGACACCGATCAGTTGCTGGCGTCGCTCTTCGACGCCCATTCTGCGTCGGACCCCGGTCGTCATATGAACAGCCTAACCGTCGGTGGTTGAAGCCTGTCGGTTACGCTCGCCGACCATGAGCGCATCTGACCAGGAAGAGGTCACCGAAACGCCCGAATCGCGGCCGGAGTCGAAGCCGGAACCGGAGGCGGAGTCCGGGGCCCGGGGGGAGACGGAAGCGGAGGCGCCGGAGAGGTCGGACGCGCCGGCGGGGGACCGGGAGAGCGGGTCGGAGAGCAGGCCGGACGCCGGGCGGGACACCGGTGTTGGCGGTCCCGCGGGCGCCGCGGGCTCCGAGGGCTCCGCGCACGGCGACACCGCGGAAGACGACGCCCCGCACGACGACACCGCCCTCACCCCGCGCCAGGCCCGCCGTCTCCGTGTCATCGTCGCCTCGGTCCTTCTGGTCGCCATGGCCGGGCTGTTGGCGGTACGGCTCGCCAACCGCGGCTCCGTCCTCGTCGTCGGGCTCTACGGGCTCGCGATGATCCTCTGCGGCGTCGTCATCGAACTCAGCAGGCACGGCCGCACCCGCCTCGCCACCTGGGTACTCGGCGTCGGCCTCGCCGCGACGCTGGCCACCGAATGGCTGCTCCTGCCCTGAGCCCGGACCACCACCGCCGCCGTGACCCGGGCGGTGCCGTCACCGCAGAGCGCCCACCCGCGTGCCGTCGGCCAGCCGCCCGTCGAGCTCCGCCCGGTCACCCGGCTTCGCCGGTACGGCCAGCAGCCGCCCCCGCGCGTCGCCCGTGACCCCGCCCGTCGTACGGACGGAGCGGAACTCGCCGCCGCCGGCCGCCAGTACGTACCACCGGCCGCCGCGCGACTTCCACAGCACGCCCGCCAGCACATGGGGCTCGCGCGCGCCGCACGCCGCCGTGTCCTCCGCCCGCGCCGCGATCGCGCCCGGCTGCGGGGCACCGGCGTTCGCCGACGGCGCCTGGAACTGCGCCAGCACCCTGCTGTCCGTACCGCGCCACGTGTCGGCGCGGGTGCACACCCACCGCGCGCCGCCGTTGGACTCGGGCAGCAGCTGACTCGCGTACTGCCAGGAGTTCACCGTCCGCACCCCGTGCGAGCGCACCGCCGGCAGCAGACACGCCGTACGCGCCCACGCGGCGCGCGCCGCCTCGCCCGACACGTCGGCGGGCGCCGACGGCGGGCCCGACGTGAGCCGGGCGGGCGTGAGTTCGCCGAGGTCGGTCAGCAGCCGTACGGCGCCCGCGCCACCGCCCGTGGGCCTCTCCGCCACCTCCAGCACGTCCCACGCCCCGCACTCCCGCCTCGCGCCCGGCGCCGGCAGCGGGTCGGTCACACCGTCCGCGCCGCGCCGCAGGGGAACCGCGTCACCGGCCGGGTCGAGCAGATCGCGTACGGACGTCGCCGTCACCCAGGGCGCCGTCAGATAGCGCACATTGCCGTCCGCGCGCCCGGCGACCAGCGCGTACGTCGCCGGGGCCGCGCCGGGCGCGGTGTCGGCCGCCGCCCCGTCGACCCGGGCGAAGTCCAGCGCCACCGAGCCCGTGCCGGTGCGGGGTTCGGCGTACCGGGCGATCCGCAGACCGTCGTACAGCAGCACCACCCGCGCCCGGTCCACCTCGCCCGCGTACAGAAGCTGGGCAGGTCCCATGGGCGGTCCCACCGGCGTCGCCGGTGTCGACGAGACCCGCACCGACGCGCCCGGTCTCGCCCAGACCGCCAGCGCCCGGCGCAGCAGCGGCCGGTCGGCGGCCAGCGCGCCGCGCGTGGGCCACACGGAGAAGTCGGTACGGGACGACGCCTGCCAGGCGTTCGCCGGTACGCGCCGCACCTTCGCCGGGTCCAGGGCGGCCTCCGCCGCCGGGTTGCTCGCGTACGCGGGTGCTGCGGCGCCGTCCGCGCCCCAGCCGCCGCCCGGCAGACCGACCAGCGCGCCGCAGACGGCGACGGCGGCGACGCCCGCGACGGCGGCGCGCGCGTGCTGGCGCCGGCGCAGCAGATCGGTGGGGCGGGCCTGGAGCGAACAGGGGTCGTACTCGGGGGACTCCAGCAGCGCCACGCCCTCCGTACCGATGCCGTCCGCCTCCACGAGCGCGGCGTGCGGATCCTCGACCCCGGCGGCGGCGAGCAGCCTGCGCACGTCCGTGTCGGTCAGCCCTTCCAGCCCTCTCAGTACGAAGGCGGCCCTGGCGCCGCCGGAGAGCCCCGACAGACGCCGGTCGAGGGCGAGTTCGTCGGCGCCCCCTGAGCGCGGGAACAGCCGCAGGCCCCACACGTGCGGCAGCAGCGGCGGCAGCTGGGCGCGCCGGGGCCACGCCGCGCGGCGCAGCGTGCGCCCCGCGTCGAGGGCCTGCCGCAGCACCCGGCCTCGTACGTAGGCGTATCCGCCGTCGGCGGTGGCCGCCGCGCGGCCGCGCGGCAGGGAGCGCTGAACGAGGGCGTGCGCGGTCAGCACGCGCCGGTTGCGCCCGAGGGGCGGAGGCAGCACGAGATAGGCGAGCCGCGCCAGCCGCTGGTAGTGCTCGACGAGGACGGCCTCGGCCTGTTCGACGTCGACGGTGGCGGCGGGACCGGCCGTGACGGTGTCGTGTGGGGGCACGCCCAGCAGAACGATCCATT
>NZ_JAAPBF010000227.1 GCF_022695985.1 Streptomyces sp. NP-1717
GGCGGGCGTCGGGGCCTCGGCTGCGTGAGGGTGTGTACCGCCTCTGGAACACCGATCCGGGGGGCGCTTTCGGCCCGGGCGACGATCCTCTGTACATCACGATGCCGGTGCAGTTGGTGGTGGCGGACGCGGGCACGCACCTCGCCTTCTACGACAACTCGTGGGACGGGCGCGTCATCCTCAAGGAGGGTGAGGAGGGCGCGGGCTCCGGTCATGACCGGCCGGGCACGTCCGAGGTGCGGATGGACGGCGGTCCGCTGCGTTGCTGGCTGCTGCTCGGCACGCCCGCGCGGGTGCTGCACGGGTGGACGGCGCTGACCGGTGTGCCGGCGCCGCCGCCTTCGTGGGCGCTGGGGCCGCAGCACGCGCGGTGGGGTTTCGGCAGTGCGGAGGAGGTCCGGCGGATCGTGGCCGGCTACCGCGAGCGGGGGCTGCCGCTGTCCGCGCTCCATCTGGACATCGATCACTACGACCGGCACCAGGTGTTCACCGTCGACCGGCGGAACTTCCCCGATCTGCCCGCCTTGGCCAAGGAGTTGGGGGACCAGGGGGTGCGGCTGGTGTCGATCGTGGATCCGGCGGTGAAGGCCGCGCCGGGGAACGAGATGTACGCCGGTGGTTCGGCCGCCGGCGCGTTCGTGCGGGACGCGCGCGGTGACGACGTACGGGGCGAGGTCTGGCCCGGCGAGTGCGTCTATCCGGACTTCACCGACCCGGCGGTCCGTGAGTGGTGGGGCGGTCTGTACGAGGAGCGGCTGGAGCAGGGTTTCTCGGGGGTGTGGCACGACATGAACGAGCCGGTGTCGTTCGCGCCGTTCGGGGACACGACGCTGCCCCGGTCGGCCAGACACGCGCTCGACGGGCGTGGTGGCGACCACCGGGAGGCCCACAACGTGTACGCGCTGACGATGGCGATGGCCGGGTACGAGGGGCTGCGCCGGCTGCGGCCGCAGGAGCGGCCCTTCCTGTTCTCCCGTTCCGGTTGGGCCGGCATGCAGAGGTACGGCGGCACCTGGTCGGGCGATGTGGCGACCGACTGGCCGGGGTTGCGCGCCTCGCTGTCGCTGGTGCTGGGACTGGGGCTGTGCGGAGTGCCGTACTCGGGTCCGGACGTGGGTGGTTTCACCGGGAGTCCGACGCCCGAGCTGTATCTGCGCTGGTACCAACTGGGCGCCTTTCTGCCGCTGTTCCGCACGCACGCGGCCATCGACGCGGGGCGCAGGGAGCCGTGGGAGTTCGGCGACGAGGTGCTGGGCCACGCGAGGGCCGCCCTTCTGGAGAGGGAGCGGCTGGGGCCGTACTTCGTGACGCTGGCCCAGTTGGCGCGGCTGACGGGCGCGCCGTACGTCCGTCCGGTGTGGTGGGGCGCGCCGGAGGACCGGGCTTTGCGGGACTGCGAGGACGCGTTCCTGCTCGGCGACTCGCTGCTGGTGGCGCCGGTGCTGGAGGCCGGTACGGACCGGCGCGCGGTGCGGTTGCCGCGCGGGCGCTGGTACGACACGGCGACGGGGACGCCGTACGAGGGGCCGGGCCGGATCTGGCACATCCCGCCTGGCCGGCGAACCAGGACCGTACCGCCCGCGTGTGCAGGGGGAACGCCAGCTCGTCCGGGGCGCGCAGGAGCTGCCAGCCCGTCGTCTCGTCGGTGGCCACGGACGCGGGCAGTTCGGCGACGGGGCGTTCCGGCAGCAGCGCGAAGAGCAGCAGATGGCCTGCCGGCGCGCTCATGGCGTCGGCCAGCCGTACGTCCCGCTCGTCGGCCTCGATGCCGGTCTCCTCACGCAGCTCGCGTACGGCGGCGTGCCGCCAGTCCTCACCGTGGTCGATGAAGCCGCCGGGGAGGGCGACGTGTCCGCGCCGGGGTTCGATGGTGCGGGTGATGACGACGAGGGCGGTGCCGTGTTCCTCGGTGACGGGCAGCAGCGTGACCGCGACCGGCAGGGGGTTGCGGTAGGCGGTGGCACCGCAGACGTGGCAGGTGCGGGGCCAGCCGGCACCGGCCGGGTACGGCGCGCCGCAGCTGTCGCAGTGGGAGTCCTTCACGGAGCGGTTCTCGGGGTCGGCCACGCGCGGACTGTAGCCGATCACCCTTTCCCGGGGGCCGGGGAACTGATAGACGGTGTGCCCATGACACGACTCGCTTCCGCACTCCGCGCGCTGGCCGCCACCGCGGCCGCCCTGCTCGCCGTGACCGCCGCAGCCCCGGGCGCCGCCGGTGCCTCCGTCACGGGCGAGGGCTCCCGGACCGCCCGGCCCGTGGCACCCGAGGAGTTCGTGGCACTGCCGGCCGTGGCGCCGACGATCATCCACGACATGCGCTACCTCACCCCGCACAACTTCATGGGCGAACGGGTCGACGGTTACGACCAGCCGCTGTGCATCCTCACGCGCCCGGCGGCGCAAGCTCTGAAGCGGGCGCAGTGGAAGCTGCTGCGGCAGGGCTACTCGCTCAAGGTGTACGACTGCTACCGCCCGCAGCGGGCGGTCGACCACTTCGTCCGCTGGGCGGAGGACCTGGCGGACGAGACGATGAAGCCCGAGTTCTATCCGCGGGTCGACAAGTCGAGATTGTTCACCGACGGCTACATCGCCGAGAAGTCGGGGCACAGCCGTGGCAGCACGGTGGACCTGACGATCGTGAAACTGCCGGCCAAGCCCACCCGGCCGTATGTGCCCGGCGAGAAGCTGGTCCCCTGCTACGCGCCGCAGGGCGAGCGGTTCCGGGACAACTCCGTCGACATGGGCACCGGTTACGACTGTTTCGACACCCTGTCGCACACCGACGATCCGCGCGTCCAGGGCGAGCAGCGGGCCAACAGGCAGCTCCTGAAGAGCACGCTGGCCGATGTCGGGTTCACCAACCTCCCCGAGGAGTGGTGGCACTTCACCCACAAGCCGGAGGTCTTCCCGGACACCTACTTCGACTTCCCGGTGTCCTGGCGTTCGGTCGCCGGCCACTGACGGCGCGGGACGATCAGCCGTGAACGGCCGGCCGGGACCACCCCCGTGGGCTCCGGCCGGACCGCTCACTACTCTCGGACGCACGAAGCCCGTTTTCGGTTCTCCTCCTGCCCGTTTCGGGTTCCCGGCGGAGCCGTTACGGTGCCCGTATGGCAACGGAGACACCGGCGACATACGAGTCGTACGACGAATTCTGGCCCTACTACGTGGCGATGCACTCCCGCGCGGCCACGCGTTGGGTGCATCTGACGGGGACTCTGACGGGCCTCGCGGTGAGCGTCTACGGACTGGCGCGCGGCCGGAAGCGGTACGCGGCCGCGCTGCCGTTGATCGGCTACGGGACGGCGTGGCCCGCGCACTTCTTCATCGAGAAGAACAACCCCGCGAGTTTCGGGCACCCCGCGTGGTCGCTGCGCGGCGACGCGCAGATGATCCGGATGATGCTGGCGGGGCGGGACGCCGAATTGGCCGAGATCGCCGCGAAGTGGCTCGCCGAGAACCGCTGAGCCACGGAGCCGGTGAGCCGCCCAACCGGCGCATCGGCGGGCCGCTGACCCGCCGGACCGGTGTCCCGCCGACCGACACGCCGTGTCCGCGGGGGCCGGGAGGGCCGGGGCGGGCGGCAGTCGGAGCCGTACACCGCTGACTCACGGCCCGTACCCCTGTCGGTGGGGGTACGGGCCGTGTTCCGTCCGTAAGGCCGTCAGCGGCCCGGGACGGCCCGTCCCGGCGTGCGTCAGGTGGTGACCGCGGGCTCGCGCTGCTTCCGCGCGCGGATCATCGCGTGCTCCACGACCGCGACCAGGACGTCCTTCACGGACTCCCGGCTGCGCGCGTCGCACATCAGCAACGGCACCTCCGGGTCGAGATCGAGCGCCGTGCGGACCGTGTCGGCGGGGAAACGGGCGGTGTCCTCGAAGCAGTTGACCGCGACGGCGAACGGGATGTCCCGCCGCTCGAAGTAGTCGACCGCCGCGAAGGAGTCCTCAAGACGCCGGGTGTCGGCCAGCACGACCGCGCCGAGCGCGCCCTGGGCCAACTCGTCCCAGAGGAACCAGAAGCGGTCCTGGCCCGGCGTGCCGAAGAGGTAGAGCACCAGATCGTCGCGGAGGGTGATCCGCCCGAAGTCCATGGCGACCGTCGTGGTGGTCTTGCTCTCGACGCCCTCGATGTCGTCGACGGGCCGTCCCGCCTCGGTCAGCAGCTCCTCGGTGCGCAGCGGTTTGATCTCGCTCACCGCGCCCACGAGGGTGGTCTTGCCCACCCCGAAGCCGCCGGCCACCAGGATCTTCAGAGTCACCGGCTCGATCGGCCGCTGTCCACGGCTAGAGCGCCCGAAGACCATTGATCACCTCGCGGAGAATGTTCACGTCCGGCAGCTCGGCCGGCGGAACGGGACGGGTTACGTGCACGAGTTCGCTCTCGACCAGGTCTCCCACCAAGACCCTGACCACCCCTACGGGGAGGTCGAGGCCCGCCGCGAGTTCCGCGATCGACTGGGGGCCGGCTCTGCAGAGCTCGACTATCTCCACGTGCTCGGGAGACAGTGTCCGGTCACCGGAGGGGTCGTCGGCGGCCGGCGCCGGGATGACGATGGCGATCAGATCGAGCCGGTGCCGCGTCGCGCTGCTGGTGCGGCCGCGTGTCATGGCGTACGGGCGCACCACCGGTCCGGCGTCTCCGTCGAACCAGTGCTTCGGATCCTCGCCTGCTTGACTCATGGCATTCAACTCACCCTGCGGCGGGCTGTCCGGCGCGTGGTGCGGCACCCAGGTGGACGCCGACGCGCTTGACCATGAGCGTCATCTCGTAGGCGACCTGGCCGACGTCGGAGTCCGAGTCGGAGAGCACGGCGAGGCAACTGCCGTCGCCCGCCGCCGTCACGAAGAGGAAGGCGTCGTCGAGTTCGACGACGGTCTGGCGGACCTTGCCCGCCTCGAAGTGCCGGCCGACGCCCTTGGCAAGGCTGTGGAAGCCGGAGGCGACGGCGGCGAGGTGCTCGCCGTCCTCGCGGGTGAGTTCCTTGGACGTACCCGTGGCGAGACCGTCCCCGGACAGGACGATCGCCTTGCGGATGCTGCCGACCCGTTCCACCAGCTCGTCCAGGAGCCAGTTGAGGTCGCCCGGAACGGATCCGCGGCGTGTGGAATCGGATGCTGCGGCTTTCGGTGCGGTCATCGACCGTCCCCCTCCGGTGTCGTTCCTGCGGTGTCGCCGGGGCCGTTGATGTCCTCGGTTCCATCGATGTCTTCGGCGCTGTTCTGCTGGCGGCCACGCTGCCAGCCCCGTTGAAGGGAAGCCATACGGTTGCGGACCTCGTCCGCGTCACGCTCGTAGTCGCGTTCCGTCACCTCGGCGGGCGGCGCCTCGGCGTCCTCCCGTACGGCGTCCTTGAGCTGGGGCGCGAGACTGGCCTGGCGGACGCGCCGGGGAAGGCCGCCGAGCGGGGCGGCGGAGCCGTTCTCGTCCGGCGTCACGGCGGCTCCCTCGGGTGTGGGCGTCACGAGGCGTGCGGTGGGAGCGGGCGCGGGCGCCGCCGCGGTGGCCTCGTCCGGCGAGGGCTCGGTCGCCGGGTGGGCGCCGCCCCGCTCGTCGAGGCGCCGTCCGTGGTCGGCGACCAGCTTCGGGGTCTTGCGGCTGCGGCGGGGAAGCTGCTCCGGGAAACCGAGCGGGTCGGCGGCGTCGCGGCCCTCACGTCCCTGCGGGCCCTCGTGGTCGGCGGCCTGACGGTGCTGCTCGTGGAGGTCCCCGATGCCGGGTCCGCGCGGTTCACGCGGCAGGCCCGCCTCGCGCCCGCGGGTGCCGCGGCCGCTGTCGCGCAGGTGTTCACGGGCGCGGAAGATTCCGCCGCGTTCGCTCTCCGTGTCGTCCAGATCGGCGCCGGCGAGGTCGCTGACGGCCTCGACGCTGTCGGCGCCCGCGGGCCGTTCCTCGAACTCCCGGCCGGTGAGCGGTGGTTCGAGCTCGATGGGCCCGTCGAGCACGGAGCGGTTCGTGGTGAGTCCGGTGGGAACCTGCGACAGCGAGGCCAGCCGGCCGTCGGCGCGGCCCCGGCCGCTGTCGGCCGTGAGGTTCTGCCGGTCGAGCCGGAAGCCGGTGCCCTGCGTCTCGGGCGCCTCGGTGAGCAGCGCGGCCGGCAGGAACACGATCGCGGTGGTGCCTCCGTACGGAGACGGCTGGAGCGACACCCGGACGTTCTGCCGCTGCGCGAGGCGGCTGACGACGAAGAGGCCGAGGCGGTCGGTGTCGGAGAGTTCGAACTCGGGTGTCTCCGCGAGCCGCAGATTCGCGTCGAGGAGGTCGTCGGAGTTCATCCCGAGGCCGCGGTCGTGGATCTCCAGGGTGAAGCCGTTGGCGACGCGTTCGCCATGGACCTGCACCGCCGTGTGCGGGGGCGAGAACACCGTGGCGTTCTCCAGGAGTTCCGCGACGAGGTGGGTGAGGTCGGCGACGGCGGGGCCGCCGACACCGATCCGCGGCAGCCTGCGGACCTCGACGCGCTCGTAGTCCTCGACCTCGGCGACCGCGGCCCGTACGACGTCCATGAGCTGGACGGGCTTGCGCCACTGACGGGACGGCGCGGCGCCGGAGAGGATCACCAGGCCCTCCGCGTGGCGCCGCATTCGGGTGGTCAGGTGGTCGAGGCGGAACAGGTCGGCGAGTTCGTCGGTGTCCTCGGTGCGGCGCTCCATGGTGTCCAGGAGCGTGAGCTGGCGGTGGAGCAGGACCTGGTTGCGGCGGGCGAGGTTGACGAACACCTCGGAGACGCCGTGGCGCAACTCGGCCTGCTTGACGGCCGCTTCGACGGCGGCGCGCTGGAGGGTGTTGAGCGCCTGGCCGACCTGGCCCAGTTCGTCGCGCTCGTAGTCCAGTCGCGGGGCCTCCGTCTCGACGTCGACCTGCTCGCCCGCCGCGAGGCGCCGCATGACGCTCGGCAGCCGGACGCCGGAGACCTCGTGGGCCTCCTTACGGAGGCCGGACAGGTCGCGGATGAGGCTGCGGCCGACGCGCACGGAGACGATCAGGGAGACCAGCAGGGCGAGGAAGCCGAGGACGCCGGCGATTCCGGCCAGTACGAGGACGTTGAACCCGGCCGGGTCGACCCGGTCCTGGTAGCGCTCGTCGGCAGCCTCTCCCTCGCGGGCGAGGCTTTCGAGGACCGGGTTGGTCATCTCCTGCCAGCGTGCGGCGTCGACCGACGCCGGGTCCTTGCCGGGACCGGCGGTGATGATCTGTTCCTCGGCCTCGCGGAGCGGCTGGGTGCCGGGGCCGCCCCAGTACTGCTCGAAGATCTCGCGCTCCGAGGCGGGCAGGACGTCGAGGTTGGTCTCGTAGAGCAGAGTGCGGTTGGCCACGAGGTCGGAGATCAGCCGGATCTCGTCCGAGGTGGTGCGGCGGGTGATGAGCGCGGAGACGACCAGCGCGTCCTCACGGGAGAGCATCTCCTGGGCGCGGTCCACGCCGACCAGGGCGCGGGCCTGCTTGTCCAGCTCCACGTCCTCCAGAGCGTGCAGCGTCGCCAGGAAGTTGTGGCAGGGGTCGACGAGTCTGTTGTAGAAGTCGAGCGCCTGGCCCCGGGTGACGGTGCTCTTCTCGACGGAGCGGCGCAGCGCGCCGAGGCCGTCGAGCGCGTCGGTGAGGGAGGTCAGCCGTGCCGAGGTGGCGTCGCTCATCTCGTCGCGGACGGACGGGTTCTCGGCGTTGGTCTTGATCTTGGTGACGGCCCGGTCCGTGGCCGCGCGCTGTCGGCGCAGTTCGGCGAGGGAGTCGGAGTTGCGGGGGTCGGCCAGGTAGATCAGGGTCTGGCGGCGTTCCTGCTGGATCACCCGGACCGTGTTCTCCACGGGGTCGCCGACCTTGTCGATGATGTAGGCGACGTCGAGGAGCTGGTTGGCCTCGCGGCCGGTGAGTGTGGTGGCGAATGCCCACAGAGCCGTGAGGGATACGAGTGGCACAAGGAGCAACGCCACGATCTTCCGGCGGATGGACTTCCCGCGAAAGCGCATGGTCTCCCCCAGCTCGACCTTCCACCCGATGTGGAAGCCGTCTTCGTCCGAATCGACAACCTCGTCAACAAACGGCGCGAGCCTACTACTGCCACACCGGCAACTCGAAGACATGTCCGGGCGATTTTCGGCCCCAACCAGGCGAGTTGATCACGAGTTGTCCCGGTATTCACGGAGATGACTTTCGCCGCTGTGGCGCACAGTACCTGGCGGGGCGTCACTTTTCGCAATCGATCACATGGCCGGATCTGTATGCCGCGGGAATCTTCCTGATCTGTCGGTCGTCTATGTGTATGGGTACTGACATGCGGAAGTACCGGCTCAGGGTAGGGAATTCGGGGCGAGGGACGGGGCGGGCGGAGGGCGCGGTTCGCGCCGTCCGCCACACATTGGGTGCCATGGTCCGCGTGAAGCGGCCGGCGCCGGGCAGTCACCCTGATGTCGGACAGTGGTGGGGAGTTGCGGTCCATGAATACGAAGTCGGACACGGAAACAGCGGCGAAGGCGGGCAGAAAGGCACAGGGACGCGGCGGCGGGGACGGGCGTGCCGCCACGCGGGCGCCCGGGGAGGTCGAGGTCGAGCTGCCCGCCCCGCGTGGCACGGGCCTCTCGCGGCGGCTGTGGGTGGAGGAGCCCGCGATACGGCGCCGGATGCCCGACCCGGTGCGGACGGCGGCGGTGCGCGCCGTGATCATCGCGGCGCTGACGCTGATGCAGGCGATGGTCGCGTTCTTCTCGACGCTCGCGGGCTCCTGGCTGGCCTTCCCCATGGTGCTGAGCAGCGTGGCGAGCACGGTGGTGGCGACGTGGGGCGTGCTGGACGTGTGGGTGACGCGTCAGGTGTGGAACCAGCGCCATGGCGTGGTGTCGGTGCCGAGCAGCACGGCGCGGCAGTTGCGCCGGGAGCGCCGCCGGGCCAGGCGCACGGCGCGGGCGGCGGAGCGTGACGGCGCGCGGATACGACGCCGGGGCGCCGGCAGGCTCTCCGAAGCCTGAACGCCCGCGCCCCGGCGGCTGTTGGGACGGGGCTCCAGGGGCGCGTGCGGAGCGTGGCGCCGCCCGCCCGCAGGCCGGGGCCCGCGCCCTCCCCGTGGGGCGGCTGATGTCCCGTGATGCGGGGCATCACACGGCGGAGGACCGGCGTTGTGGAGGACCGGACCCGGCCAAGTCCGAGAATGCGGCGAGGTGCCGGGCGCCCCGGGCCGGGCGGGACTCTCCGGACCGGCCCTACTGGGTCTGCGAGGGGGCGGCCGGCGCACCGTCGGCCGGTTCGCCTTCGGCCGCCGTCGCGGTGGGCGTGGGGGCGGCAGTCGTGGGGGCGGCTGCGGACTGGGAGCGTTTGAACATCCGCGTCGCCGTGATCTCGCCGTGCACCGTCTCGCCGTCCGGGTCCTGTTGGGGAAGTCCGGGCCGCAGATGTTCCTCGACGCTGATGTATTTCAGGCCGGCCCGCAGGTCCGCGTCGTTGCGCAGCCGGATCACCAGGGGGAATTCGGCCAGTGCTGTCGTGTCGAAGAGACCGGTCGTGTAGAGGAGTTGGACGCCGAGGGCGTCCGACACGGCCCGCTGGAGTTCCAGCAGATACGTGGCGTTGGCGCGGCCGATCGGATTGTCCAGGAAGAGCGTGCCGGCGTGCCGGTGCTTGTCCCGGCCCCGGTCGTTGCTGCGGAGCGCGGCCATCGTGCAGTAGAGGGCGATCGCGGCGGTGAGCAACTGGCCGCCCGAGAAGACGTCGCCCATCTGTCCGACCGGGACGCGCTCCGCGCGCAGCACGGCGTCCGGCTTGAGGATCTCGACGGCGATTCCCTTGGGCTGGAGGGCCGCCTGGACCCCGCGCAGCAGCAGGGACATCCCGTCCCGGCGGAGGTCGGAGTTCTTCTTCAGGGCGGCGCGGGTGGCCTCGTCGATGACCTCGCCGAGCCGTTCGGTGAGGGTCGCCTGGTCGGGTTCCTCGAAGCGGATGCGGAGGAATTCCTGGCCGGACCACTCCCCCAGCCCTTCGGGCAGCCGGGAGAGCCGCTGCGCCGAGCGCAGGGTCGTGAGCGCGGACTCCACCAGTCCGCGCAGCCGGTCGACGATGGAGTCGCGATTGCGTTCCAGCTGCTCCAGTTCGTCGGTGAGCACGCGCAGCCGGGGCGCGAAGGCCGCGGCCCACTTCGCGGCGTGGTCGGGCAGGGCGGCTGCCGGCAGTTCACGGATCTGCTGGCGGGCCGGGGTGCGTACCTGCTCGTAGCGGGTGGAGTTGGCGTGCCGTACGAGAATGTCGCTCGCTTCCCGGACGGCGGCCTCGGCGGCGGACAGGTCCGTGGCGCACCCGCGCAGCGAACGGCGGGCCTCCGCGGCGGCGTTCCGTGCCTCCTCGATCGACCCGGGGTACGGCTCCGGCTCTTCCGGTGCCTCGTCGGTGTCCTCGTGGGCCGAGCCCCTGAGCAGGTCGCCGAGGAGGGCCGCGGTGTCGTCGAAGCCGCCTGTGGCGTCCTCGGCGGTGCGGTGGGCGTGCAGCAGCTCGCCGTGGGCCGAGCGGGCGGTGTCCAGCGCGTCGGTGCGCGTGGCGAGTTCGTTCGTGGCGGTGCGCAGCAGGGCCTGCGCCTGTTCGACATCGGCGGGTGCCTGGTCCTCGGGCAGGTCCGTGTGCGACTCGCCCTCGGCGGGTGCGAGGCGCTCGGCCTCACCGCGCAGCCGCCCCAGCTGCTCGCTGGCGGCCGACGCGCGTGACTCCAGCATCTGGACGAGGGATTCGGCGCGGGCCGCCGCGGCCTGCCTGGACGGCCCGTCGGCGCCGTCCGTGCTCTCCAGGAGCTGGGAGGCGCGGGTGCGGACCTTGTTGCTGAGGCGGTCCAGTTCGGCGAGGGCCGCGCCTTCGTCGCTCTCGGCGTGGGCCTGTTCGGCGCGCAGGTCGGCGCCGACGCCGACCTTCTCGTACAGCTGCGAGGCGGCGCGGTAGGCCTCCCGCAGCGCGGGAAGGGCGGTGCGCGGCGCGTCCTCGCCGGGGTCGGGCAGGTTCTCGGGGGCGCCGGCGATCTCGGCGCGTTCGGCCCGCAGGGCACGCGCCGTACGTCGGGCGTCGTCGGCGGCGCGCTGGGCGGCGCGGCGGTCCTCGTCGGCGGCGCGGGCCCGGTCGAGGCAGGCGGTGGCGCGGGCCTCGGCCTCGGCGGCGTCGTCGGCCAGTGCGCGGAGCTTGACCTGCCAGCCGGCCCGTTCGCGCAGCCGGAACGCGAGGCCCGCGAGGGCGTCGGCGACGCGGCGGGCGCGCTGGGCGGCCTCCTGGCGTTCGTCGCGCACCCGCGCGGTGTCGGCGGCGGCCTCGTCCGCCTCGGTGCGGACCGTGCGGGCCTCGGCGAGTTCGGCCCCCGCCGCCCGCGCCACCTCGCCGGCCGCGTGTGCGGTCCCGGCGAGTTCGGCGAGCCTGCCGGGCGCGCAGGTGGAGCGCCAGGAGCCGAGGCGCGCGGCGATGGCCCGGTCGGCGGAGAGCCGGGCGGACAGGATACGGATCTCCTCGTCGCGTGCGGTCGCCTTGGTACGAAGGGACTGCCGTTCGGCGTCGGCCGCGTGTTCGTCGTGCATCGCCGGGTTGGGCGGGACGAGGAAGACGCCGGTGTCCTCGCCGCCGGCCACGGCGCCGTGCGGGCCCGGTACCGGCGCGAGCAGCGCCGCGGCGGTGCCGACGGCCACGGCGGAGCGCGGCAGAAGGGCGGCGCCGGAGAGGACTTCGCGGGCCCGGGCGTGCGAGGCGGGGTCGGTGATGACGACGCCGTCGA